>JAJRST010000435.1 GCA_024278645.1 bacterium
GCGGGATCATAGTAAAGAACAAAGCGGCCGCGAACATTGATGGGCGTGATTGTTGTCCACTTTATCGTATGAATTGTATTTTCCAGAGTGGCGGAGGACTGCGGCTCGACCCTTAAATTGCCGCCGCCAATATTTGCCGCATGCAGCGCCGATGCAAGAAGCATCAGCGCCGTCAATATGCCGTAGAATTTATTTTGATGCAAAACCATGTCTCGCTTATCTGGTTACTTTGGTTAACTGCTCTATTTGTGTGGATAGCACTTTTTGCGCAACTTTCCTCAGCCCCTCATGGACAATCACCTTGAAAGTCCAATCCTGTGACATGACGTTGGGGTTGAGAACCGACGCCACTTTGATGTCGACGACCTCGCCGGCTGGAATAGGAGATTGCGCCTTGACTCGTTTGATGACCAGCTAATTCTTTTTAGAAGACACTGACAACATGCCGTCTATTTTCTCCGACGCCGCTATAACGACATTGTTCAGATTGAACGCCGGGGGGAAAACAATCTCAATGTGAGACGACGGCGACACATCTGAGTCAAACGAAAGTTCAAATATGTAAGCAGCCTGGCGAGCCGGTTCCAGGGTCGTTGCGCGCACCTTAAGTGTGGATTGTGCAACCACGGCCGTAGTCAAAAACACGGTAAACAGCAGCATTACTATAAAAACGCTCTTTGTTTTGTTCATAAGCATTGATTTTTGCTCCAAAAATTAACTTTCCGCCCAAAACGGGCGCTGGTTAACCGAAATCCCGGCCTGTGAAACAGGTTCTGTTCGATAAACAAACGGGTGTTCAAAACTCTAACAAACTATCGAACCAAAACCATATTTTCAAGCCTTTTATTCGACGATGCAACTGTTAGCAATTACTATACCACATAACTGCTTTAGACTCAAAACCTTTGAAATAGAAGGGAGGGGTGTCCGGGGAATAATCATCACAAGCATTCAACTCAAAATCGCCCGCAATAATATGAGCAGACCGCGACCATCGTTTTGCATGAGCCGCAATTTCTTCTTTGCCTTGTCATAGGCGGGATTGATTTCTACAGCCTTTTCAAACTCATTCGTCGCCTTGCTAAAACACTGCCATCCTTTGAGCAAATAAGCCACTCCAAGACTGTGGCGCAAATCAGCATATTTGGGATTTTGGGCCAAAACGTTTTCAATTGTCTTGATGTAATAGTCCAGCGTGCGGCAATTGTCATCGAGTTGACCAAACATGAATTTCAGATAAAACTCGCTGTCAAACAACCGGCCCGGCGGCTCGGAACGACGGGCCTGATCAAACAGTTTCAATGCTTCCTCAATAGACTTGGGGTCGCTGCATTTTTCCAGCCCCGACTCGATGAGCTCGACATTCAGATCGGAATTCAACCGGATCGCCTTTCTGAAATTATTTTCAGCTTCTTTAATTCGTTCAATAGGCGTCGCCAGGTCCGGATGCAACGGATGAGTGACGGTGCTCTCCACGAGGAAACAGGCGAGCGAATAATGGGCGTCCCAATACTCCTCGTTCAGGGCGGTCGCTTGATTGAAATGCTTTCTCGCCTCGACAAACTGTTGCCGATTCCAATATGTTTTCGCCAAAAGAAGGTGCAAGTCCGGATAGTCCGGGTATTTTTCAATCGCTCTTTGCAACTGCTGTGCGGCGGCGGCGTAATCGCCTTTGAAAAAATAGGCTTTGCTCAACTCGATATCGGAATTGACCTCGTCGCCGCCTATCTGTTTCGCATATTCAAATTGTTGAATGGCCTCGTCATAAAAGCCGCGCTCAAGAAAAAGATGGCCCAGGTGCGTAATGGAGGGGAGGTGTTTCGAACTGTCAACCTTTTCGGCCATGTGAAACAACAATTGGACATCCGTCTTGACCAGGTCGTGAAACTGCGTCACCTCTTTCTCGATATGCTTTGGCGAATCAGGCGCTTTCACGGCAAACTCCTTTTTGTTCACCAAAACGCCGCCGTCAAAAATGGCGACGCTGGCGCAACGTTTGTCGTGATGATAGCTGGTCTGAAGATGCAGTTTGCGATTTGCAACTTCGATATCGCTGTTTAATCCGATATCTGTATCCATACTTTTTACTTTATTTTTTTGATTTTTGTGTTGGTTTATTTGCTTTCGGCTCGCTGCTCTTTTTGTTTTTATAATCCGTAATGTAAAATCCGGACCCCTTGAAGATCAAGCCAACGCCGCCGGACAGCAAGCGGGTCACCTCTTCCTTGCCGCATACCGGACACTTTCGAACGGGTTCGGAGGTTATGCTTTGAAACTTTTCAAATCGGTGACCGCAGGCGTCACATTTGTAATCATACGTTGGCATTTTCTTCTCCTAACTGGATATCGACTCTATCCCGGCTTCTATTCTATTCAAAGCTTCCCGCAGTGTTTCCATTGAGGCGGCAAACGAAAGACGCACATGCTTGTCCATTCCAAAGGCGATGCCCGGAACGAGCGCCACATTAAATTTTCTTAAAAGAAAACTGCAAAACTCGATTGATGAATTCAAGCCCTTCTCTCTGTTATAGTACACCGAAAAATCGGGAAACGCGTAAAACGCACCCCGGGGGACGACACACTTAACATTTTTGAAATCCTGCAAACGCTTTATGACAAAATCCCGCCGCTGCTGATAGGCGGAAATCATATCATGAAGAAAGTCCTTTTCGCCCTGATACGCTTCAATGGCGGCGTATTGCGCAATCGACGAAGCATTTGACGTCGTGTGGCCCTGGTATTTTTTAACAGCAGCGGCGACGTCGCCATGAGCGGCAAGAAAGCCGATGCGCCAACCGGTCATGGCGAAACTCTTTGATAAGCCGTTAACATACAACAACTGATCTCTGATTTCCGCAAATGAGGACAAACTGTAAAAAGGCCTTTCATCAAAAATAATTTGATCGTAAACTTCGTCGGATAAAACATAGATGCCGCTCTTCTCAATAACGTTGACGAGTTCTTGCAACTCTTGTTTATTATAGACAATGCCCGAGGGATTGCATGGCGTATTCAATATCAGCAGGCGCGTTTTACTCGAAATGGCGTTTGCCAACTGTTCCGCGGTGATTTTCAGGCTCGCATCCGCTCGCGGCTGCAACACGCGCGGCACGGCGCCGGCCAGTTTTACCTGTTCCGGATAGCTGACCCAGAAGGGCGCCGGAACAATCACCTCGTCGCCGGGATCACAAACGGCGAAAATGGCCTGAGCCACGGCTTGCTTGGCGCCATTGGTCACTACAACTTCCTCGGGCGCATAGCCGGCGTTATATTTTTCGTCCAGCCAGGCGATGATGGCCTGCTTGAGATCTAAAAGTCCGTCCGCGGGCGTGTATTTCGTAAAGCCGTCGCGAATGGCCCGGAGACCCGCTTGTTTTATGTGTGCGGGCGTGTCAAAATCCGGTTCGCCAACACCGAGCGTTATGACATCCTTTCCCTGGCGCATCAACTCGGCGGTGACGCCGGTCAAGCCTACCGTTTGTGACTCGCCAATATTTAAAAATTTTTTTGAAATATGCGGCAATGGGCGCCTCGTTGCTCAACAGAATCAGGATATGTAATCGGCCTTGCGACCGCCGGCACTATGCATTTCCATTACCTTGTTTCAAAGTAAAATGCCGTCGTTCACTTTTTCAATCAACTTTTGACGGACATACTCCGGCACAAAACATCTGATGTCGCCGCCAAACAGCGCCAGCTCTTTTACAATGCTGGAGTTCAAGTAAGAATACTTTTCGTGCGGCATGAGAAAAACGGTGATGAGTTTTTCGTTTAGCTTTCGATTCACCAGGGCCATTTGCAGTTCAAATTCAAAATCAGAAACAGCGCGCAAGCCGCGGATAATGGCGTGCGCTTTTTTCCTCACGGCATAATCAACAACAAGGCAATCTATTTGATCGATCTCGACATGCGGCACATCTTTTACAACAGAGTGGATCATATCCATTCGTTCCTCAACCGTAAACGCCGGCCTTTTGTGCGCATTTGTCGCAACCGCAACGATGACGCGATCAAAGAGTACGGCGGCTCGATGAATAATATCGATGTGGCCGTTAGTGATCGGATCAAAAGTTCCCGGATAAATGGCTATCTTTGACATAATCGTATCTATAAAATGTGATTTTTGTATCGCCCATCATCTTTTAACGGACAATTGTAAATTGCTCAAAAGCCGGGGCCTCCCGACGCGAGTCGGATTCATAAACAATATAGCCGTCTTTGCGCAGCCACTCTTTTTCATGCACCAGTTCGACCACCTTATCAAAATGCTTGTAATTATAGGGCGGGTCGCAAAACACAAAATCAAAAGGCCGCGGGTCAGGCGTCAGCTTTAAAAAAGACTCGACCCTTTTTTTATGAATTACAGCCTCGATGCCGATTTTGGCGAGATTCCTGCGAAGCAAATCTATCGACTCTTTGGAGGCGTCCACAAAAACAACCTCGGCGGCGCCGCGGCTTGATGATTCTATACCAAGAGCGCCGGTTCCCGCAAATAAATCTATCACTCTCTTATCCCGTATTTCCTCCTGAATACAGGAAAAAATATATTCACGAACCCGGTCCGACGTTGGGCGAA
>JAJRST010000436.1 GCA_024278645.1 bacterium
GATGAGATGCACCTCGCTTTTGCCGAGACGACCCGATTGGTGCAGCGCTTCCACGCGATGTTGGCCCTCGACAAAAATCTGGTATTTATCGTTGGGAACCCGCGCCAGGTTGCGATAGAGGATGGTTTTTATACCGGTGCCGTGATTCAAAAAGCACAACAGCGCCCTGCCGTAATCGCGAGAGCGGCGCAGCGTGTCGCCGGTGATGACAATGTCGAACCCCTGCGTCTCCTCGGTAAAACGATAGCCCTGTTTTTGCCACTCGTCGATGATGTGCGCGCGGTAGGCAAAATCAAATAAAAACCGGCGTTTTTTTTCCATGTCCAGTTGAAACCAGACGTCATATTTCGGATTATCCCACAGCAGCTCGATCACCGGATCGAACGCCGCCTTGTGATAGACATAGCCGATTTTGAACAAAAGTTTTATCTTTTCGGACAAGATGAAATTCTCCCGTAAATCAAGGTGATAAAATGCAAACCGAATAAAGTAACGTTTTTGAGAGATTTTTCAAAGCGGTAATCGCCGCGTTCGGCGCTCCCAAGCCGGAGCTTGGGAGCGAGGAGAACAGCCGGAGCTTGGGAGCGAGGAGAACAGCCGGAGCTTGGGAGCGAGGAGAACAGCCGGAGCTTGGGAGCGAGGAGAACAGACGGAGCTTGGGAGCGAGGAGAAGGAGAACCTCGTTCGATTTCCCCCCTCGTTGCCAATCTCCCGCTTGGCAACGCCGAACACCGACCACTCGACGCCCCCGCCCGAAAAGCCAGGTTCCAGCCTGGCAAATCCTGAACCTGGCGCGAGGAGGGAGTCCGGCGACTCGCCATAATTATTTTGCAACCGAAAAAGTTTTGCTATCTTTGTATAAATTTATAAATTCCCAAGGTCCACAGTCGTTTTGCCTAAAATCGTTTTGCCTTTTGTTTTTCAGAAACGAATTAAAAAATGCCAGAACATTCAGGCGTCCATGTTCATAAAACAAAGGACTGACAAATGAACGATCCTCTCATACGTCTCGGCGAAAAAAGCGACGCGCAACGCATCTGCGATTTCAACGTCGCCATGGCCCTGGAAACGGAAAATACAAAACTTGACCCTCTCGTGACGCTGGCCGGCGTAAAGGGACTTTTTGACAGGCCCGAACACGGTTTTTATGTCGTGGCGGAGATGCACGGCGACGTCGTCGCCTCGCTGATGGTGACCACGGAATGGAGCGACTGGCGCAACGCCTTTTTCTGGTGGATTCAAAGCGTTTATGTGGCCCCGGATTTCAGACGGCAGGGCCTCTACTCCGCCATGTATCGATTCGTCAAGGATAGAGCGAAAAGCCACCCCGACGTCTGTGGCTTTAGATTGTACGTGGAATGGGACAATGCGACGGCGCAAAAGACCTACGAGTCGCTGGGCATGATCGAAATGCATTATAAAATGTACGAGGAAAAAAAGCAGGGGTGACGTCCGCTGCCGGACGGCTTTTGGTTTGCCGTGCTTTTAGCGATGTTTGATCGCATCAGCAAATGTTAACCCGGAAGGTTGGCTATGAAAACAAAGAGTTGTTTGCAAACGCGTTGCTCCCGGCGGGGGCTGGGAATTGGCATTCTGTTTTTTATGACGGCGATGGGGTCGGTATTTTCATCTCTTTACGCCGGCAGCGCTGCCGCCGGACCTGCTTTGTCAAACCCGGCGCCGTCGACTGATGCCGCTCATGTTTCCGTCGTCGATTTTTTACCTGAAGATTTCGCCGTCGACGGTTCCGTCAGCTACCGAAGCGAGATCCAACACGCGCTCGACAGCGCCGCCGGGCGCGGGGCGACCATCGTCTTTCCGCCGATGATCTACGCCGTGGATGAATCCGGCTTCCGCCTCGGCTCGAACATCACGCTTTCCCTTTACGGCGCCGTCTTTCAGGTCGCCGACTCGTGCAAAAATGACGGCCAGGTCTTTTGGGGAGAAAACGTCACGGATGTGCAAATATTGGGCGGCGAAATCGCCGGACGCAACGATACCTGGCCGGACGGCGTCAACATCCGCGGCATTTACCTGACCGGCGCCGTGCAGCGCATTCGCATTCGCGATATGAACATCCACGACCTTTCCAGCAACGGCATCGGCGTGTTCGCTTCGGCGGACAGCATGGCCTCTGACATTTGGGTGACGGACGTGGTCATCGACAACTGCTGCAACCGTTACGGCGACTATCTCAGCGAGCGCGTCGGGCCGGAGCCGGGCAGCGTACGCGAGGACCAGGGATCGATCGCCTTTTATTATGTGCGCGATTTTGTGGTGCGCGGCTGTCGCTTTGAAAACTCGCGTTCCGACGGCACGCATTTTTATAAATGCAGGCAGGGGCAAATCGTCGACAATAAAATTTACCGCGCCAAAATGGGCGGTTATTTCCTGGAGACCTGCCAGGATGTGATCGGCGCGAACAATATCATCCTTGAGAACGGCTCCCGCGGCGTCACCATTGAGCGCGGTTCGCAGCGCTGCACCCTGCAAAACAACGTCGTCGCCTTTTCCGGGCGCGAGGGCTTGTGGGCGCCCAACTGCACCGGGCTCATTGTGACGGGCAATATTTTTGATCGCAACGGCCGCAAGCCGAACGGCGGCGAAAAACAAATCTGGAACGCCAACATCACCATCGACGACCAGTGGCACGACCCGACGCAGTCTCCAACGCAGGATTATATCATCGCCAATAACATTTTGTACACCACCGGCGGCCAGATCGCCGCCATGCGCATCGACGCGGCAAAAGCGACAGGCGTGGTCGTTAAAAACAACATCCTGCGGCGCGAGAATCGAAAAATCCTTGTCGAACATGCGGACGAGGGCGATGTCGTTCTGAGCGGCAATGATAAGCAAGCTGCCGGGGAGTGAGACATGCTCATCGACCTGAGCCTTCCGATGACCAAGGAGGCCGTCGAGGAGGCCGTGAGGAACAAGGGGGCCGCTTCTCTTGGACATTTCGGAACTCACGTCGATCTTGTCGGCAAAGAGTTCCCGTTGTCATACCTGAGAAGAAAAGGCGTTGTCTTTGACGTGTCCGCCCATGAGGGGATGATCGATGTGCGGGATGTGGATGCGTCAAAAATCGAAAAGGAAATGTTCGTCGCCTTGTACACCGGTTTTAGCGATTCACACCAATACGGCTCGCCGGCCTATGTCCACGAGCACCCGCAGCTCTCCAGCGCCCTGATCGAAGAGCTGCTGAAACGACAAGTCTCGATCATCGGCGTCGACTTTGCCGGCATTCGCCGCCCGGACGAGCACGCCCAAATCGACCGCTACTGCGCTGAAAAGGGCGTCTTTATCGTGTAAAATCTATGCCGCTTGCGTGAACTGTTGATACAAGAAACGCAGAAAAATTTTATCGCGTACACTTTTCCCCTCAATGTGTCGGGGACGACGGGATTGCCCTGTCGGGTCGTGGGAGAAATCTAGGCTGGAAAAAGAATTCTAGGGAGAGCTTGCATGTCAACAAGAATCATCGTTTTGTTTGTTTTGTGCTTTGTCATTAGCGGATTTGTTCCGGCTAATACGTCAGACGTTCCCTGGCTTCCCATCGGCATGAATGTTGACTCTCATAACTATTGGACGAAATCGCTGATTTTCAATGACGTCATCAAAACGGCGAGCAAATGGATCAGTTTTAACGCCGAAGGGAGTTCTCCCTGGGATACGGAGCTGGCCGACAAAATCGACTATGACTCCACCGGTTGGCCGCTGGTCATTCCCTTTGCGCCGGAAGGCGAAGCGCCGCAAAAAGTGCGTTTTCTCATCAACAACAACTACAAAGGCGACTATGTGCTGCTCTTCGACGGTCGGGGGCGCATCACCATCAACGGCGGCGTCAATCATGAAAAAGTGAATGACAACAAATACAATGTCGAATTGACCGGCGAGGGCGGCCATGTGTGGATCGATGTTCACGAGTCCTCCGAAGGGAATCACATTAGCAATATGCGCCTGATTCCGCAGGGCTGGGAGCGCGATGAGGCCAATATGCCGGTGTTCCATGAAAAATATGTACAAGGATTGCGACCGTTTCATGCCATCCGCTTTATGAATTGGATGAACATCAACGGTTCCGAGCAAAAAGAGTGGTCGGATCGCGTCAAACCGTGGTCCTTTTCACAGGCGCGGCGCAACGGCGTGGCCATCGAATACGCGATCATGCTGTGCAACCGGTTGGGGGCGGACGCCTGGTTCTGCGTGCCGCACCAGGCGGACGACGACTATATCACGCGGTTTGCCGAACTGGTGCGGGACAGTCTCGATCCGACGCTCAAGGTCTATGTGGAATACTCCAACGAAGTGTGGAACTGGGGCTTTGCGCAATCGCATTACATCCTGGATAACGCGCCGGGACATAACAACCGTTACGTCATTGACAATTTAAAGACCATCAACCCGCAGCGCGCCGATCATCCTGAAAAGGACGCCTATATGATGCAGCGAACCTTTCGCCTGTGGTCGCAGGCGTTCGCCGACGAACCGCATCGCTTGGTGCGCGTAGCCGCCGGGCAACATGCCTGGGTGGACAACTCCAGGCGCATCCTCAAATATCTGTTCAAAAGGGACCGGCACGGCGCCCCAGTGTCCG
This sequence comes from bacterium, assembly GCA_024278645.1. Lineage (GTDB taxonomy): Bacteria > Zhuqueibacterota > Zhuqueibacteria > Residuimicrobiales > Krinioviventaceae > JAJRST01. The sequence continues at coordinate 4,601 of JAJRST010000436.1, forward strand.
GCGGCGCCTATGAAACCAGCAGCGGCGCCGGCTGCGACGCCTTTGCCGTGGGCGGCTATTTTAATTTCAGAAAAGAGCACCACGAAGCGTGGAACAACATGAATCCCGCCGAGGTCACCGCGGAGATGATCATCGACTCGGTTTTCGCCGTGTTCGACGAAACCACCGGCGCCTGGAGCGAGCAGACGGCGCGATATGTCAAGGCTTGGGACGTGGACTATCTCGTCTATGAAGGCGGCCAGCATATACAACCGTGGCGGCAAGGCGAGTGGAGCTACAACCAGGCGGTGTGGGATGCGCAGATTCATCCGCGCATGTATGACCTGTACATGAAAAATTTTGCGCTGCACGCCGCCCCGGAGGTAAACTGCACATTGTTCATGGCCTACAGCTATATCAGTGAACGCGAGTCGCGCTGGGGATCCTGGGGCCACCTGGAATCGATCGAGCAGATCGGCGCGGCGGATTACATGACCATCGCGCCAAAATACCAGGCGCTTTTGGATGCCAACAGCGAGTTCCCGACAGATGTCAAAAGCGAAAATGCACGCCCGGAGGGATATCGTCTGCGCAATTATCCCAATCCTTTCAATGCGGAGACGA
>JAJRST010000437.1 GCA_024278645.1 bacterium
CTTCCTTTTGATCCCGATCCCTATCATTTTTTTGGTTATGAAGTTCAGGTAAATGACAATGATGGGGACCCAAATGGCCGAGAAGCAATCTTGAAATGGTGGGCGGATGATGATGATGCCTGGTTCGATCCCAGCAAATTCGGTACAGCGATTTTAATGCCGAATAACCCTGAATTGATGAAGTCTGCAATCCATTCGACCGAGCCTTCGGAATATTCATTAGCTCAGAATTTCCCAAATCCTTTTAATCCAAGTACAACCATTGAATTTCATATTCCAGAAAGAGCGGATGTCACTCTCAGTATTATTGATTTAAATGGGAAATTAGTCAAAACACTTGTTTCACAAACGATGGAAGCAGGATATCATTTAGCTTTATGGGATGGAAAAAGCTACAAAGGCAGTGTGGTTACAAGCGGAATGTATCTTTGTAAATTAAAAGCAAATAATTTTGTTCAAGTTCGCAAATTAACCCTGATGCGCTGAGTTGCCGATCAAAGGCGAGGAAGACTCTTTCTCGCCTTTATTTTTAAGGATTCCTTTAATGCGGTGAGGCGTTTATCGCTGAACACCTTCATCAGGCAGGGTGCTCGTCACCTTTTCTCCCCTCACCGCAGCACAATCATCTTGCGCGACAGCGCCACGCCGGCCGCCTGCAGCCGGTAGATATAAGCGCCGCTGGCGACAGACTCTCCCAGCTCATTGGTTCCATTCCACGTCACATGATGCGTTCCCGCCGACGTGCTCTCATCCAGCAGCAGGCGAATCCTTTTTCCCAGCAGATCGTAAACGGCGAGCTGCACATGCGACGACCGTGGGATGGCAAACGTGATGACCGTCTCCGGGTTGAACGGATTCGGATAATTGGCGTCGAGATGAAAGCCCTGCGGCGTTCCGGCGCCGGCGGGGGATTGTATGGCAGACGCCGGCGACAACTCGCCCCAGGCGGCGCCGGTGATGTTTCGATTTTGCAACAGCACCTGCATCGAAGCCGGGTCGATGCTGCCGTCAGCGTTCACCCTCACTTTGACCATTTCGCTTTGCGAGGGACTGTTCAACCAGTAGGAAAACAGCAGCCACTCGCCGTCCGGGCTCCAGTCATAAAGATCGACATTGTACAAGGTGTACGCCGTATTGTTGAAATAGATGGCGCCCACATTGGCGCCGCTTGCGGCGTCGTAAATGAGAATATAGGTCAGGCTGTTAAAGCCGTCGGCGGCGTAGCTGGCGGTGAGGGCGATTCTGGATTCATCGGGAGACCAAACCACGTCCTGTCCGCCGTTCCAGGGATACATGCCGGAGCCGGGCGGCGTCTCCGCTTTCATGTCCAGAAAGAGCTGCAAGCCCGACGCTTCGGCGCCGCCGATGTACAAGCCGCGGTTTGTCGGGCAGCCGCTATTGTAATCCATGATCGCCGTTTTCCCCGTTTGCGAGCCGATGTCAAAGCCGTTGAAATCGACGGCAAAATCACAAGCTTCCGCTTGATAAATAGTATTCAATTGCGCGGCAGCCAACGGTGTGGATATCAGCTCGTGCAGCGAGAATTTGTAATACAACCTGTCGCCAAAGACGACCGGGTCGCTATACGATGACTTGGATGAGATGCTGCTGTTTGGCGCCAGGTCGGCGAGTTGACTCTCCTGGTTGGCGACGACGATCGTCGTCGTCCAGACGTAGCGATCCATGACCACGCTGTAAGCCAGGACTGTTCTGGCCCCTGCCGGCACATGTTCCACGCGAAAGCGGCCGTCGCCCCCTGTGGAGACAAAGCTGTGGCCCTCCACGTAAACGGGCGCACCGGAAATGGGGGCGCCGTTCGGGTTCACCACTCGTCCGGTCACCACGCCGCTTCCCTGGTTTGCGCGGTCGCCGAATCCCCAGGTGGGCGTCAATTGCTGCAATGTTTGGCCGTCGCTGCTCAGGCGAAAGACGTTGCGGTTTGTCGGCGTATAGATCGAATTTTGGTCGGAGGTAAAGTAGATAAATTTGCCGTCCGGCGACAGGGATGCGTCCCAGAGGCCTCCTGCATCCGAATGATAAAGCGGCTGCAAATCGCCGCCGTCAGGATTGAGCGTATATACATCGCCCTGGTTGGGAAAGCTGTTGTCGTCCAGGATGGAGACGATGATTTTTTCGCCGGCCAAGCCGATGCCGGGAAGGAGATTTATCAAGATGAACAGGGCAAGGAAAAGGCGAGAGTATTCAATGGCGGTCAATTTTTTCATTACAGATTCCTCCGGAAAATAAAAACGGCGGCTGGTGATTTTGCCGCCCGGGAAAATGTTTTAATTCTCTAGCGTCTAGAGGACTGTTTTGCTGAATTAAAGGGGAGTGTTTTTTTGCAGCGGCTTTATCTTGCGAAAGGACGCCGCCACATCGAGTCAAAAGTTCCGGCTTTCAAGTCTTTTAATTATTTTGTCCTAAATCATTTTGTCGTTAAGAATAGCGCCTCATCGCGAATTTTCAACATAAGGAGAGGATTGTTATTTAAACCCCGCCAGAATATCGTTGATCTTGTCCCGCGCCGCCTGTTCGCCGCGCTCAACCAGGGCATCCACATGCTTCAAGTCGTGATAGTTGAAATCCTTCAAATCCGGCTCGATGACCACATCGACATCCTTGAGCCGCTGTACGGTGTTTTCGTTCCAGGCGATTTTCAGCGACGACCAGACGACGTCGAACCCGGTTTTCGGTTCGGACAATTGGCCGCGGTCGGCGTTGAGATTGATGGCCACGGTAAAGTCGGCGCCCATGCGTTTGACTACATCGCCGGGCACGCTGTTTTTGACGCCGCCGTCCACCAGCAGCATGTCGCCGATGGGCGTCGGCGAAAAGACGCCGGGTACGCTGCAACTGGCGCGCACGGCGCGAACCAGCGGCCCCTCGCACAGCTCGACCAGGTCGCCGTTGTAAAGATTGACGGCGACGCAGCAGAAGGGAATGCTCAGGTCGGCGAACGTCGCATCGTCAAGATGTTTTTTCAGCAGCGCTTCCAGCTTGTCGGAGTTGAACAACCCCTTGCTCTTCAGGCCCAGACCGAGGATATCCTTTGGCGAAAGGCTTTTGGCAATGTCGTACAGATCCC
>JAJRST010000438.1 GCA_024278645.1 bacterium
TCCAGGCGAGAAAAAGTATAAGCGGACCGAAAACCAGAGCGACAACAAGACGGATTGCAAACGATTTAAAATTCAAAGCTCCTCCGGGTTTACTCTGCCGTTGCCGAGCCCGACGACGCGCACTTCAACTTCGGTCATCCCATCCTCGACAAAGCCAAGCGCCTTGGCGGCGGCAAACGAAACATCGATGATTCGTCCTCTGACAAAAGGACCGCGATCAATGATAGTGACGCGCACTGTTTTTTTATTTTGCAAATTCATGACTTCAACGACGGTGCCGAACGGCAGGCTGGGATGTGCAGCGACCATCTGCCGCAGGTTGAACCGTACACCGCTCGCCGTTCTTTTGTTTTGCATCTCGTCCGCCATAAACGAAGCAATGCCGCGCTCCTCGTATTTGACGGCGGATGCATCGCCGCCGTAGGGCGTTTCATCAAAAGGTTCGCCGTAGGGCGCTCCTTGGTACGGCATGCAGCTCGTTAGAATAGCCAGCAACGTTATAAACAGGGGAAAAACACCAGTTTTGCTCATCATTATTTACCAGTTTGACCGGCAGGAACAGTACAAACTTACAATTCTCCGGCAGCAATATGTTTCACGGCAGGGCGCCGACAAGTTCAATTACTCTTGAAATATTGTGTTCTTTACAATAAGATTCAAGTCCTTTTTTAATTTTTATTGTCGCATCCGGCTGGTAAAAATTGGCGGTTCCCACCTGAAAGGCCGTGGCCCCGGCGATCATAAATTCCAACGCGTCCTCGGCCGTGGCAATGCCGCCAATGGCGATGACCGGTATGGACAAGTTCCTGGCCAGCTCGTAAACTTTCGCCAACGCAATGGGTTTGACGGCCGGACCGGAATAGCCGCCGGTGATTGTGGCCAACTTTGGCTTGCGCGCCGCAATATCAACGGCCATGCCGACGACCGTATTGATGGCGGACACGGCGTCGGCGCCGCCGTTTTGCACGGCGAGGCCGATCTCCGAGATCGATGTCACGTTGGGCGTCAACTTGGCGATGAGCGGGCGACGAGTCAAACGGCGCACGGCGGCGGTTATCCTTTCAGCAATGTTCGGGTCCGTGCTGTAGCTCGTCCCATGATTTACATTCGGGCAGGAAAAATTGAGTTCATAAGCGGAAATGCCGTCCACATCCTCGAGCCGGCTGACGCACTCGGCAAAGCCGTCCTCGGTCGTGCCGGCGACGTTGATAACGACCTCCGTGCGCAGCGTTTGTAAAAAAGGCATTTTTTCACGGATGAAATTTTCCAGCCCCACATTCGGCAGGCCGATGGAGTTGAGCATGCCGCCGGGCAGCTCGACGATGCGTCGCGGCGGATTTCCCGGACGCGGATTCGGCGTCACCGTTTTTGTGACGATGCCGCCGATTTCATTCAGGTCGACAATGTCCTTGAATTCCTCGGCATAGCCGAACGTGCCGCTGGCGGTCATCACCGGATTCTTCAGTCGCAGCGGACCGATCTGTACGCATAAATCAACCATTGATCACAATCTCTTCTATGTTAAAAACAGGACCGTCCTTGCAGGTCAGATAATACTCTTTAACGCCGGGCTGCGGATGGGTCATGGGAACGGCGCAACCGACGCAGGCGCCAAAGCCGCAGGCCATGATCGTCTCCAAAGAGACCTGCGCCGGCACAGGGTATTGCCGCGCAATCTCCTGAACGCGCCGCAGCATGGGCGTTGGCCCGCAAACATAGACGGCCTTGTGCGCCAGGTCGTCGCACGCGTCCAGGTATTCGACAAGCAGGTCAGTCACTACGCCTTTGTAACCACGCGAGCCATCGACTGTGCTCAACTTGAGATTTACGTGGGCATCGAAAAAATCGACGCCGCAAAATTGATCCTCGTCGCTCACACCGTAAAACATGGTCATCGGCACGCCCCTTCTTGCCAGTTCGCGCTGCAGCAAGCGGAACGGCGCCACGCCCAATCCTCCGGCGACAAGGACGGCCTCGCGCAGCTCATCGTCATAATGAAAGCCGTTGCCGAGCGGGCCGAGAATGTCAATCGTATCGCCGGGGCCAAGATGCGCCAGCGCTTTTGTCCCCCGGCCGACAGCGTGAAAAAGGATTTCGACGTCGCCGTCGTCCGGATTTACGTTATGGATGCTAAATGGCCGCCGCCACAAAATGTCCGGGCGAAAGGGGGTTTTTATTTCAATGAATTGCCCGGCGCGGGCATTTCTGCTCAAGAAGGGCTGGTGAAATTGTAAAAGATAAATATCATGCGCGACTTTACGAACCTCGGCAACGCGCGGTTGAAACAGTTTTTTTTCTGACACGGTTGGGACCTATCATTTAAAACAGGGAAAAGGAAGGCGACATCGCAAACTTTATTTTATCTGACTTGGCTCCTTAATCTTTGGGCGCTTTTTCGTATTCTCCTTTGCCGCCGGCGGCGATTTGTCCGCGGATGGCGCCGCCATTTTCGTGCTGTCCGTGGCCGCCGACTGCTGCGCATCGGGCAGTTCGGAAGCGCTTTTCTTGGCCGCCAGGCTATCCGGCGGCGCTTGCGGGCCGGCGTTGGCCGCGGCGGTCGGCGAGGCCTCCCCTGCCGCTATTGGCGTCTGCTGCAATGTATCCGCCGGAACTTTTTGCAAAGTGCTGTCCGTTGCCGTGGAATCGCTGGCCATGGAATCGGCGGCCGCGGCCTGCAATTTGGCCAACGAGTCGGCCTTGGCTTTTTGGCGCGCCTCCTCCTCTTTGCGCACTTTTTCCACAGCCGCCAGTTTGGGCTTTATTTTAGAGATAACCGGCGAATCAGGATACAATTCAACCATTTTTTCATAGGCGGCAATAGCGCTGTCCTGCTGAAACAATGTATTTTCATAATGCCACGCCTTTGCATAGGCGGCCTTGGGGGCATAGTGAGAATCCGGGTATTTTTGCACAACCTGATCCCATAGCTGAAAGGCGCGCTGTAAATCGTTATCTTCATAAAAAGCAGCTTCCGCCCTGTCGAACAACACTTTGGCGGAATCCACCTGATTCGTCATTATATCTATTCCCAGGAGTTTGCGGGCGCCCTCGGCATGGTCGGTGTCCGGAAACAAGTCGACCAATTCATCGAGCACCATTTCGGCGAGTGCGGTGTCGGCCATAAAATCCTGATATACATAAGCCAGGGAATAAAGCGCCCGTGCGACCTGGGTGCTGTCAACGTGTTTGTCGACGACAACCTGGTAGTATTTGACGGCGGAATCCGGCTTGTCAAAGGCAAAGAGCATGATCTCTCCCAGCGCCAGGTATTTTGCCGACAGCTCCAGTTCCTTTTGCCGCGCTTCTTCCTCGGCCTGTTTGGCCAGCGCGGCGCTGTCCAGCGGCGCCGACATAAACAAGGAGCTGTCGATTTTCGTCGAGTCGCCGGAGGCCATCATCTCGGCGACGCGTTCCTGCAACATAGCCTGACGCGCCAGATCGGCGTCGGTGAGTTCGCGCAGGCTAAGCGGCGGCGGACGATCGCGACCGGAATAATTGATCCACATGCCGTCAGGACTCAAGTCGATGGGACCGTCATCGCGAACAACCACCAGTTCGCCGTCGTCTCCTCGCTCGAGAGAATCCACGTCCACGGCTCGGCCTTCAAGGCGGGCGATATCATTCTCCAGGTCGAGCAGGGTCTGTATGTTGTTCGAGCGCTCCTTGGCAATGGGAGCAATGAGCGAGCTGGAGAACTCGCTGCGCACAAGGTCGTAATTTTCTTTTGCCTTTTTGTAATCCTCGGAGATAAACTCCTCGATCTGCCCCAGGGCATAATAAGACCTGGCCGAGGCGTCGGTTCGTTTGTGCTCCTCGATGATATTTTCATACCACTTTATGGCGTCGCCGAGGTCGCCGCGCAACTTTAGGTTGTTGGCCAGTTCGAGTTTGATGCGCGGGATTCGCTTTACGTCATATTCCTTTGACAAGGCGTTCTTGAACGTCTTGATCGCACGATCATAGTCGCCCTTTAAACTGTAAGCCTGGCCCAGCTTGAATATGGCCTGGGAGAGAAAGTCCTCATTCGGCGCCTCTTTCACGGCTTTGCGTAAAACCGCCGGAGCTTCGTCGTACCTTTCCAGGCGAATCAAGCATTCGCCCAAGCGGTACTGTGACATCGCCTTGATCAATTTGTTTTTGGCCGAGCGTGCGGAGCTGCGGAAATTTTCGGCGGCGAGTTCGTAATTCTCTTTTTTAAAGTACAAGCCGCCCAATTCATATTTGGCCTCTTCACGGACTTTTTTGGGGATCGAGGGGTCCGCGACGATCTCGCCCAACAACGTCTCCGCGATGTCATACTCCTCCAGACCGATGTAGGCTTTTGCTTTTAAAAGTCGCGTTTCCGGAATAACCTCGCTGTTGGGGTAAAGTTGCAATATCTCGTCAAACGTGCGCATGGCTTTTTTAAAATCGCGCCGATAATAAAAGCATTTGCCCAGCAGCATCAGCGCATCATCGACCCATTTGCTTTCGGGATAAAACTCCAGAACACGCGAGGCGCGTTCGATAGCCTGCTGGTAATTCTGCATTTCCGTTTGCGAGGCGCGATTTTTTGTATCGCTGCCGGATCGGCCGCTCTTTTTCAGCCTTGCCTCTTCCTCGGCGGACAGCTCGACGACCTGGGTTTTCTCCCTTTTCTTGCGCTCCTTTTCCGCCTCCCGATAAAACTTTTTAGCATTATAAAAAGTATTGTAATAGGCGCATCCTGTCGTCAAGACAAAGAACAAGAGCGGAATTATCAGGATAAATCTTTTCATCTAGGGATCAAGTCTTCCTATTTCATTTTTCACGGCCTGCCAAAGCTCCGGCAAAATATCCCCGGCTTTTCCATGATAGTGAGCATGAACACGCGATGTTAGCGGCGTCGGCTCCAGATTTATTTCAATGACATACGCCCCATTGTGGAGCGCTTCCACCGGCAGTTGAGCCGCCGGGTAAACGACGGCGGATGTACCGATAGAAAAGTAGACATCCGCGTTTTGCGCTTCTTCAAATGATTTGTCTAAAATATCCGCCGGCAGCATTTCGCCGAACCAAACGACGTCGGGCCGAATCAGGCCGCCGCATTCGCACGTCGGTCTCTTTTTATCCTTGCCAAGATCGAGATTTTGATCTATCCTGCCGCAGTTGTTGCAGCGATTTCGTAAAATATTTCCGTGCAACTCGTACACCCTGGCGCTCCCGGCGCGCTGGTGCAGGCCGTCGATATTTTGCGTGCTGATGCTCAGATGGGGCAGATGTTTTTCCATCTCCGCCAACGTGTAATGTGCAGCGTTCGGGGTGACGTCGCGAATAATTTTCCTGCGATATTCATACCATTCCCATACAAGCGCAGGATTTTTCAGAAACGCGTCCATACTAGCCAGCTCCTCCGGCCTGATCTTTTTCCAGATGCCATCTTCTCCGCGAAAGGTGGGAATGCCGCTTTCCGCCGAGATGCCGGCGCCGGTCAAAACGGCGATGCGCCTGGCCGCGGCAATTCGTTTTATAACATCGCTGGATATATTCATCATAGAGTCCGTCAATAATCGATCAATTTTTAATCGCATGAGACGACCGCAAGTTCCATATTATTCAGCTCTTTACCAAAATAGCGAGTAATTATAAAAGAATCAATACAATTCATAAAGCCGGGAAAAAAATTGAATGTAAAATATCATCATATTTATGTTATTTCTGTATTAAGCTTGTAAAATATAGATATTTTTTGTATATATAAAACTTAAACCTTTGTAAAAACGGAACATCAACAAACTTGTCTTCGTATAATTTTAGCTTTTTATCCGGTTTTTGCCGGCAACGCACAAAACTCTCATTGCGAATGAAAAGAATAAAAAAGAAATCCCTCGCTTTTTCAATGTTGGCAATAATTCTGATCATCTTTATCGTCGCCCTTTTCGCAAGATTTGAATACAAGATAAAAGGGCCGGGCAGGTTTATCGCCAAGGTTGAATGGACGCTTGTTCAAATCGAACAAGACAAGCTGCAAAGCAACTTGCTGTTTCAAGGCGACAAAAGGAATGATCAGATTAACCTCTTTCACTTTGATCGCCCGGATTATGTACGCTTGTCCATGACGCCTGAAATTGTCATCGGCGGCGCCATAGAAGCGGGCCAGGTGGCGGTCAAGCTCGTTTCGACCGAGGATGAAATTCGCCTGGCCGCGTTGCGGGGCGAACTCGAGGAGGCCAACGCCAGCCTGGCTGCGCTCACCACAGGCGCCAAAGAGGCCTTTCAGAAAGAGGTGGAAAAGTCGCTGCAATATGCCAAAGCCGAATTGGCGGCTTATGAACCGGTGCTGAAACGCCAAAAGGCGCTGTTCGAAAGACAGCTCATCAGCGAACAAGAGCTGGAAACGACGCAAGCGCAGTACGACCTCTACAAGATCAACGTATCCGTGCAAGAGGCCCGGCTGCAGGCGGCGAAAACAGGGGAAAAAGCGGAACGGATCGCCGTCATTCAGGCGGAGGTCGCATCGATTGCGCAACGGCTGGAAATCTTTTATGAAAAGCTGGAGGCTCAGAGCATTAAATGCCCCATAGACGGCATAATAGTGCAGCCCAATCGCAGCCTGGGAGAACTGGTTCGCGTTTGCGGGCTGGACAGCATGGTTATTGAAATGCCGGTCAAAGGGTCCAAGATTTCGTCTGTAAAGCCGGGCATGACGCTGACCGCTTATGTTTCCGGTTCCAGAAAAAATATCATAAAAACAAAGATAAGCAGCATCGACCATAATGCGACCTTGATCAATTTACAGCCCATGTACCTGGTCAGGGCTTTGGTCGCCAATGATGACAACAGCATTTACAACGGCATGACGGGCTATATGGAAATAAGCACGGGAAAAGTGAGCGTGCTGCAACTTTTAGAAAAAGCATGGGCCAATTTTCATTTTAACAAATAAAGACAGCTTTATGAAAGCCCCGACACAAAAGGGACGCAACGAAATAAAATATTTTATCGAACCGGCGATGGTTCAGGCGCTGCTCGACTATTCACGCGCGCACATTATTCATGACGAATACGCGCTGAAAATGCCGGACTTTCGTTACACCGTTCGCAGCCTCTATTACGATTCGCCAAACCTTGATTTTTACTGGGAAAAAATAGACGGCCTCAAAGTTCGCCGCAAGCTTCGCATTCGCACCTACAACACGCGTGACGAAAATTCCGTCGCTTTTTTGGAAATCAAGCGACGTTACGGCACGGCGGTGGTCAAGGAGCGCGCCAAATATTCGTTTGATGAAATAGCCAGACTTATGTCGTCGCCGGAACATATCTGGTTGAGCTACCAGGAGAGCACGGACGGCTCGCTGGTGCTTGGCAAATGGATCGACAATATCATCCGCTGGAATCTCGAACCGACCATGCTGGTCGTCTATGAACGGGAAGCCTATGTGGGCCGCTTTAAAGATGAAAACAACACCCGGCTGACGATTGATTACGATGTGCGCGTGCGCGTCACCGATTCGGTGGATCACATGTTTGCCGAAGAAAATTTGACGCACGTTGTCAGCAATTTATGCATACTCGAATTAAAATATAATCAATTTATGCCAAAATGGATGCGCGGCCTGGTGCAGGAGTTCGGATTGACGCAGCGATCGATCTCCAAATACTGCATGGGAATTGACGAGGGCATTTTTAAAAACTAACCGAGGAACAAAATGCAGCCCAACGTTTTTGATGCATTATTTCAAAGTGCTCCGACCATATTTTTCCTTGACGTTGTAATGAACGTATTGTTGGCTTTTGTCATAGGCTTTCTCATTGCCGTGATATACCGGCTGACTTTTACCGGATATACTTATTCCGCTTCATTCGTCAACACCCTGGTCATCATTTCTATGGTGACGGCGATCGTCATTATGGTCATCGGCAACAACCTGGCGCGCGCATTTGGGCTGGTCGGCGCCATGTCGATCATTCGCTTTCGCACGGCGGTGAAGGACACAAAAGATATCGCCTTTGTCTTTTTCGCCCTTGCCGGCGGCCTGGCCACGGGCGCCGGCAGCCACATGGTCGGCATAGTCGGCTCGGTAATGGTTGGCCTTGTGGTGATTCTGCTGTACCTGTTCAACTTTGGCGTCTCCACGAACAAAGAGCTGCTGCTGCGATTTTGGATGGCGCCGGTTGAAGACGACACTCCACCCTATTTGCCGGTGTTCAATAAATATTTACAATCTCACACTCTTGTGAATATGCGATCCGCGCGGCTGGGCCAGTTTCTGGAACTTTCCTTCAATGTGAAGTTTAAAAAAGACGCCACCCACCAAAAGTTGATTCACGACCTTGGCGTTATCGAGGGCATCGAGCGCATCTCGTTAATCGTCGGTGAAAACACGGACGACCCGACAATTTAGCGGTTTTGTTTTTGCGGCGGTTCGTGTCTTTCATAATAGCCGACAAGGCGGCCATCCGCATCGCGCACGGCGCGCATATAAAGCCGATGTTTTTCATTATCGGTTGTCAGCCGCTCCTCGAGTCCATTTTTCATTTCGTCCAATATTTCCAGTATCATGCGTTGAGATTCGGGGTTGTGGCAACTCAGAATCGAGCGTCCAATTATCGACGTTCCCTCCTTGTATCGCTCAATTGCCGTTCTATTAATATACCTGACGATATGTTCAACATCGCAAAAAACCAGCGGCGTTTTCAAGCTGTCAAGAATGGCGTCTTTAATTCGTTCGTCAATAATCATTCAACTTCCTTTCCTGGCCTCGATAAAATACAGGTTTGGGTTCTCCGTAACGCGAATATTCTCAAAGTCGTACCGCTGCAGCATCGCCGCTAAACACTCGGCCTTGGGCAGCTTGTCAAAGGCGACAACATCTTTGATTTGTGCGTGAAACCTATTTAGCCGTCGTGAACAGCAATTGTGAAAAATCAGTATTTTACCATTGGGAGTCAAAACCCGGTAAAATTCCTGCAATGCAGCGCTCTGATTTTTGATATGCGGAAATGTAGAGTAGCAAATAATTTTTTGCACGGATTGCGATTTCACCCCTAAAAAGCAGGCGTCATTACAAATAAAGTTTACAGCGGCGGCAAGATTATTTTTCGCTTCGGCAAGCATTTTCTCGGACACGTCGATGGCCAACACCCTTGCTTTTGGCGCCATGCGAATTATATGTTGCGAGGCGCACCCGGCGCCGCAGCCAATGTCCAGAACAAGATCGTGCGGACGTATGTCAAAGCTTTGCAAGATTTGCAGAAATTGAGCCGAAGGGGGATGGTTCCGCCACTCCGCCGCTAAACGATTAAAATAGGCTCTGTGTTTTTGTGACATACTATTTGCGCAGCGAGAAAACCGGTTCGTGTTTTATTCTATTCATTACAATTGGAAGCAAAATCAAAATGGCGACGACTCCGGGCATTCCCTGAACGACCATTGTTACAGAAAACATCGTTGGCGGCAATCCCAGAAGCGGGGCCAATGCAATCACTGTTAAAAATAAAACTATTCTGGACAGAAGCAAGCCAATTAACAGAGGCCAAAAAATCCCCCACCGCGTACGGGTATAAAACAGAGACGTTGCGGCGGCCAGAAAAAATAGCTCCGCCATCATCACCTGCAGAATCGGCGGCGAAACCGGCGGCATTCCCGTGATCATGGAAGAAAGCACCGGCGCCAGCAAAGCAACGGCGATCGCCAGGGGCGCGTCAAGAAAAAACGCGGCGGCGGCGACAGGCCAAAACATGGGCAAAAAAATGCTTCCAAGCCCAAGACCGTGGAAGAGCATGGGAAAGAGAACGCCGAACGCCATAAACATGGCGCTCAGCGTCATCTGTTGCGTTCTTTTGTTCAAGAGAAACCTCAAAAGCTGTAAGAAAGTTCACTCATAAAAGTACGACCGGGCATCGGGTAGCCGGAAATGGTTTGATATTTCTGGTCGAGGGCGTTTTTAAGCGTTAAGCGCAATCCAAGGGGCTTCCACGGTACGACCTTTACCGCCAAATTCAAAAGCGTATAATCCGGCAGCCTGTCCTCCCTGTTGTCCTTGCCGTACAATTGAGCGGCGTGCAACAGGGTGGCCATAACGTCGATCTTGCCGAAATCATAGGCGGCATAAAAAGTAAGCTTTTGTTCCGGGGCGCCCAGCGTCTCGTCGCCCAAATCCATATCCGACCAGGAAGCCGTCATATCCAGCCGATGAGACGGCCGCCAGCGCGCCATTAATTCATAGCCGCTGTGTTGGAACTCGCCGGAGTTGACGAACCGCGGTTTGCCGCCGTCAAATTGCATTCGAATCAGGTGTTCGCCATTTGACTGAAAAACCACGGCTTCTATTTCCGCGTAGGCGCCCATCCCTTGGGTGACGCCGACCTCATAGTTCCACATACTCTCCGGCGCCAGGGCCTCGTTGCGCGGCGGAAAGATATAGAGTTCGCGGATTGCCGGGCTGCGAAAACCCTTGGCCGCCGAGGCGCGAATTGAGGTGGAGGATGTTGCGTGCATAACCAGTCCAATCTTTGGCAGCGTCTCGGTTCCATAAAGGTTATGATTCTCCACTCTCAAACCGGCGGAAGCGACAAAGCGTTGCAAAAGCAATTGTTGCACATGCACATAAGGCGCCCATTCGGTCATAAAATGCTCCGAATAGTCGATGACCGGGATTTTGGGGGTCGAATCTTCCGCGTCGCCGCCATAGGTTTTATAGTCAATTCCTATGATCGTCGTATTTCCGGCCCAGAGCGTAGCGTTATGATAAAACATCGCTCCCACCGTACGGTCGTTGGAACGCCAGCCGTCGTAAATCTCATGCCGCCCAAAATTGCCGTGCAGTTTGAGATAGGATCGGCCGAGCCTGCCGTCATGAGTCAACGACACATCGGCGCCGGAACGGACGATGTTGTACCAGTGGTCCACGGCCGGAGCGTCGACGGTTCCGGGATCAAGCAGGCGAACATCCGCATAGTTGGCGTTTATCTCCACATCGGTTTTATCCGATATTTTATAGCCGGCATGTGCGGAAGCAAAAGAGCCGTCATAATTCGAATTGTCGCGGTGTCCGTCGGTTCGCTGCGATCCGGCGGTCACATAATAGTCAAAAGCACTGATCTTGCCGCCATGTTGCAAATTGATTTTCCGGCTGTTGAAATTGCCGGCGGCGCCGGAAACGCGCGTTTGAAAGCCGTCCTCCCTGACCTTTTTGGAAACAAGATTGATGACGCCGCCCATGGCATTTGTGCCATAAAGGAAAGAGGCCGGTCCTCTGACTACTTCGATTCGTTCCAGGCCGTCCAGGGAGTAGGCGTCCGGAAGTGGGTGGCCCATCAGCCCCATAATACCCGGGCGGCCGTCGCGCAACACAAGGACGCCGGTGGTCGGCGAGCCGCCGACGCCGCGGATGGAAATGCCGCCGGCGGCGCCTCGGGCAATGCCGTAGCCCATAACCGCACGCTCGGTGACAAACACGCCGGGCACGTGATCCTTGACCAGCTCCAGGGCGGAGCTGGAGACAGCCTGACGAATGAGCTTTTCATCCAGAACCGAAACGCTGGCGGCAATTGCCCGCTGCGCGCCTTCTACTTTTGTCGCCGTAACCACGAGGGGGTTAAAGCGATATTTAACCGAGTCCGTTTTACTTTCTTTGGCAAAAACTGCTGAAACCAACGATAACAGCACAAGCATAATTGCTAAACGTAAATCAATCTTCATCTCACTTGACTCCTCTCCTTAAACTCCAGTGTTATTTTAATGCTTTGCCAGTAGTGGTCATAACAAGGCTGCCGTGTTTCACGCCCTTGGCGCCGATGAGTTCGTTGGCCAGTTTTCGTATCTTCTTGGCGCATCCTCTGACGGCCGACACTTCGAGGCTGTTCTCCTCGTCCAGTTGCACATGCATGGTGGAAATGATCTCCTGCAATGGACCGTGAGACTGCGCCAATTTTTTAGTGATGGTATTCAACTTTTGGTCGACGATAACCGTCAACGTCCCCACGACTTTATCCTTGGGATCCTCCCACTCGTCACGAATCAGTGCGTCGCGAATCAGATCACGAATGGCTTCGGAGCGTGTGGCATAGCCTTTTTTTTGGATATGTTGATCAAACTTTTCGAGCAAGGCGCTGTCCAAAGAAACGCCGAATCGAATAAGAGAACTCATTTAAAACTCCAGGGTGTTACGTTTTCTAAAAAGGTAACACGTCGACGCCCCAATGTCAAGAATTTTTTCACAAAAATAGTGGTCAAATAAAGATCATGCCGGCAAAAGTGACCGTGGATCGTTGTTCGTCCATGATCGCATTGTCATATCGGAGCAGGTGAGCTTTTGAGGGTGGGAGAACGCCGAGCAGCGTTCGCAGAGCAGGATAGCCGCAAATGTTGTACATGTTATTCGAGTTGACAAAAAGACGCTCAAATTCTGCGACATCCTGGGTTGTCAGTGCATCAATCACGCGGCGGTCAAACTGCTCGACCTTTGATAAAAAATAGGGGTCCGGCTCAAAGGCGTCGCCGTATCGCCGGCCGACATGGGAAAAATCAACACTGGCGATAAAGCAGACAGAGCCGTCATATTCCGATGCGCTCCTGTTCAGAGCAGCGATAAAGTCCTTTACCTGCTCTTCGGCGGCGCCGGAACGAATATGTGAAAAAGAGGCGAGCACGGGGACGATTTTAAAATCAGAATTGAGATGCCTCTTTAGAAAAATCGTCTGAAACTCGATGCTATGCTCATAGCGGTGCACAAGTTCATCGGCCAAATAGTCCACATTGCATTGGGCAAGCAGTTTATCGACAAAAGCGCCCTCTGTCCGCACGTCGCCGAACGGCGTTTGAAAATTCTTTCTTGTCAGCGCGAAAGGATGTTGCGTCGGTTGATGCGAGATTCCCAAAATAACATACACATCCGCCGCATCGGACGCCTGCAGCGCCTGATAGGTCGCCGCATAAACATGCCCCCCAAGTCGCGGATCAATGTGCGGCGCTATCATGGCTTTGATCTTGCGGTTTCGCACCGCGTTTCTTATGGAAGCGTCGACGCCGGACTGTTCGGCATAGTGCTGCAATTCTTTTTCAAGCTCCAAAGGGTTATCCGCGTAGCTGCTGCCGGCGCACGCCGGCGTTCTATCTTGTTGACGTACAAATTCTTGCCGCAATTGTTCAATTTTTGCAAATGTTCGATTGTTTTCCAACAACAGCGACTGATCCATCTTTTTGATCATTTTTGCAAGTCTTGACGGCGGCAATTCCCTGCCGAATTGATGCGCGTATTTTTCACAAAGCGTCTCGAGGGAATGTTCCCCATCAAAAAAACGAACTAGATAAAAAAGGTCTTGCGGGATTAAAATTCGATGCGGAGATAGGTCGAGCGGGTCTCTCAATGAAACATAAATGGCGCCCTTTTGATCGCGATATTGAAAAGGGTCGAGATCCGTTCGAATTTGGGGACAATAATAGGAGCGTCTTTTTGAAAATGAGTCGGCTATTCTTTTGATGCTCATGACAACGCCGCTTGTTGGTTTACATGCCGTCTTTCGACTCGTCCATTTTTGCCGGCTCCACTCGGTCGACCAACGACGGCAACGGCTTTTTCAGCATATTCAAAATCTCGGCTTCCGTGGCGCTATGAGCCGAGTCGGCTGCTGATGCTTGAAATGCAAAAGAAATGTCGTCAATAGTTTGCACTTTTTGCTGCGGCGCCGGTTTGGTGTTGCTCACAAAAACCTCGCGCGGATCATAGCCGTCGCGATAGGGCAGCCGAAGCTCATAGCCCCTTGGAATCGGTCGTTTATTTTGAATCACCGGCCGGCGAAAAGCCGGGTTGTAGACAATCAGCGTGTCCTGGGGCACATCAAAAATGGCGGCGATATGCCATAAATAAGCGCTGTTGGGCAGCACGATTGTCTGGTAGGCAACAGGTTTGTCTAGCCCGATATCGCCAAAGTATATTTTATAATTCTTGGCCACCTGACGCGCCGCCAGGAATTCCGCATAAAAATTTCTGGAAGCAAAGCCAAAAGTCCTGCTAGTATACCGGGTAAATATTTCCCCAAAGTCACGACTTCCGGTCTGAAGGATGGCCCTTTTCATACCGGTCAGGCCGTGATTGTAGGCGGTGATGGCCAGCGGCCATGATTGCAACTCTTCATAATTAAGCTTTAACAACTGTGCAGCGGCTTCCGTAGCGGAAATCGGATCGCGGCGCTCATCAATGGCGTAATTGACCATCAGAAAAAGCCGCCCGGTGTGACGAATGAACTGCCACAAGCCAACAGCGCCAACCTTGGAATAAGAGTTGTAATCAAAAAGCGACTCCACATGCGGCAGATAAACCAGATCCTCGGGCAACTGATAGCGCGCCAATGTTTCCGTGATATGATCATGATAAGTCCCGGATCGACGCAGGCTCTCTGCAAAGCGATCGCGCAGCCCTATTTGACCGCGAACGCCAAAGCGTGCTTTTTGGAACTTTTCGGGATCGTCACACTGGGACCAGAGGATGTAAACGTGTCGTTCTTCAGAACTCAGGGAATCGAGGTGAATGGGTTTCTGCAGCCGTGAAAGCTTGAGCAATATCTCTCGATACTCATCCTTGACCTCCTCCACCTTTTCCCACTTTTTTTGAGATCGATGCTCTCGTCATAATAATCGTTCAGGTCGAGTACACGGTAAATAATAGAGACGTCATTTTTATCATGAATAATGACATGATTGCTGGAGTATTGACTGTAAACCGTAATCCAGAACTCGACATTCTTTGTCAACTGTGGAGGGAGCGGAAAGTCGCTTTGAGCCTGCAGGTGCGAAAGCGGCGGTATACCGCCTAACCAGAAAAGGCAGACGAGGAACTTGCAAATTTTGCCAAAGTATTGAACCGGATAATCAATGCGCGATAACAGAACGACCATACCCTTCTTCATCCCGAGTTAATAACTGATGTAATCGAATGCATACAAGCTGAAAGCGCGACAAATTTCAAGCCATGCGAATTGTCATTGAAGCCTTTTAACGAGGCCCACGCGTACAGTTAGAAAGAATTACTAATATTTGAACGTTTTGCCTAAATAATAGTCCGCTTTTATTTATCGGACGAGAGAACCTCTTGCAGCAGGAAAGAGGCAAGCATTGTCCTTAAGGAACAGGCTCGGGGTCAATTTCGTCCCAGTCGAGCATCTTTTTTTCGAGAAAGGCCTGCGCCATGTGCGGCTCATGTTGAAGAATGTTTGCGACAATTTCGAGCAAACGTGTTTTTTCAACTTTTTCTATCTTGTTCAGCACCTCGGCGACATTCAGAAAATCCTGAGCATCATTCACCCAGCAATAAAGAAGAGCTATCGCATGACGACAGATTCTGCGCTCGCTGTCGCACTCGCAAATGCTGGTTATTTCATTGCCGTGAATGACAATTTTAACCTGATAGTTCTCGAAATAATTGCCTACTCGACCGGAGATTTTATTGCGATAGACGACCGCCTTTTCAATCTGGGAATTATCGTAATAAGCCAACGCCTCGCCGCGTGTTGCTTCCTCGTCAAAAGCGGCGATTTGATCGTAGCCAAGTTCCCGCAACTCCCTGGCAATCGTCGGGTTATCCTCAAGAGGCATGGACTGCTGAGCCTTTATATTAACTTGATTTATAATACTTTATCATACAAAACAGACGACAAAGAAACAAGCAGAAAGTTTTCGCAATTGTAAAAAATTGCACCTTTTTTCATCTAGCGGCCCCAAAATGCATCCATTTTCTTTTTTCTCGCCTTGATCCGCTTGGCTTCTTTTGCTGCGGCCCGGGCCCACTTGCTGTCCGGCTCCAGCGCCATAGCGCGCTCCAGTTCGTCAATGGCGTTGCTGTACTCGTTTTTGTCCTTTTTGTGATAAGCCAATCCCAGGTAGTAATGTGGCTCGGCCCGATCCGGATAGAGCAAGGAGGCGGCGGCAAAATTATCAATGCCATCCCAAAGAGCGTTGATGGATCCCTTTTTAAACAAGCGCAGGCCGGAGGCCAAATACAACCGGTACTTTGCTTCTTTGTGGTCCGGCTTTATATCAAGCGCGCGAGCAAAAGATTTTTTTGCGGCCTCGTATTTATATTTTTCCCATTCGCCCAGCCCTTGTTGATAAAACTGTTCGGAGAGCGCAGCTATGCTGTCAATTTTGGCTAACTTTAGCTGAATGCCTGCAGAATCCGCATTCAAGTCGACCGCTATTAAAAACTCGACACGAGCTTTATCATATCGCTTTTGAACAAAAAGGACATCGCCTTTTCTTGCAACCGCATGAGGTTTGTTCGGCGATATTTTTTCGGCTTTTGCGTAATAAGAAAAGGCGGCTTTGCCGTCATCAGGGAGAAATTGATCGCCGCGTTTTAATGTTGTGCTGTACAATTTCTCGATAAACCTTTCTTCTCCCGGCTGCAATCGGACAAGTTTATCAAAAGTAAGA
>JAJRST010000439.1 GCA_024278645.1 bacterium
AGCGGGAAGCAAAGCTGAAAACCCGCCTTGAGGAACTGCTGAACAAGATCGACAAGGCAGGAATATTGGAATAGACTGCACGGCATGAAAAGACATCGAAAGCACGTTTTAAATTCTCGCAATGTCAAGTTTGCATGGAAAACGAAAAGAAAACTCTTAAAGTTAACATCTTTGGTTCTGAATATACTCTCAAGGCGAACGCCGCTGACAGCGCCCAGGTTTATCAAATTGCCGAGTACGTAGACGATAAAATGAGAGAAATTCAAAATCTCAAACCGAACCGGCCGTTGCATCAAATTGCCATCCTGGCAGCGTTAAATATTGCTGAAGAGCTGTTTACACTGCGCGAATCAGGAACCGAGAATATTAGCGACTTTAAGAACAAGATAAAAGAAATATCAAACAAACTGGAACTTGGCATGAAGAAATTATCGGAGGATAATGAATATATAAGGGACTGAGGAAATAACAGGAATCAATGCATATTTGATTCTATCCCTTGTATAATCCCGGATTGCGAGATCGCTGACTTGTCTTTTCAACTCTTTCATCGTCGATGAGAGTACTGTCCGTAAAGTCAGAATGAACTAGGCAACTTCTGGGATTTTTTTTGCCGGAGGGATAATGGAAACAATGAGAATAGTAATTCTGTTTGCAACCGGGCTGGTTGCTTTTATTGCCGGCTGGTTAATGTCAAAATATGTCGGACAAAGCAAGGTTGCAAATGCTGAAAAACTGGCCGAAAAAATTGTATCGGAAGCTGAAAAAGAAGCAAGGGCGATTAAAAAGGAAAAAATCCTTGAAGCCAAGGATGAAGCTCTACGATACAAACAAAATGTCGACAGCGAAGCAAAGCAAAGACGCAACGAGCTGCAAAGGCTGGAAAGCAAGCTCTCTTCCAGGGAAAGGAACCTTGATCGTAAACATGATCTCATCCTGAAACAGGAAGAAGAGCTGAAAGCCAAAGAAGCGCATCTTCAAACTCGCGAACAGCGCGTCGAAAAGCTGCAAAAAGTGCTGGAGTCCAAGATTGAACAGCAGAATCAGCAGCTTGAAAACATAAGCGGCATCTCCAACCAGGAGGCGCGCCAGATACTGATGGCCAATCTTCTTGAAAAGGCCAAACATGACGCGGCGCGTCAAATCAAGGAAATTAAAGACGCCGCCCGGCAAACCGCCAACCGTGAAGCCCGGGAGATCATCATTCAGGCCATTCAGCGTACGGCGGCGGATCATTCCACGGAAACGACGGTATCCGTGGTCAACCTCCCGAATGACGAAATGAAAGGCCGCATCATCGGACGCGAGGGACGCAACATTCGATCCTTTGAACAGGCGACCGGCGTCGAGGTTATCGTCGACGATACGCCGGAAGCTGTAGTGCTGTCGGGTTTCGATCCGTTCCGTCGGGAAATTGCCAAGGTGTCTCTTGAAAAACTGGTCGCCGACGGCAGAATCCATCCCGCCCGCATCGAGGAGGTCGTCAAAAAGACGACCGAGGAGATGGAAGAAAAGCTCATCGAAATCGGCGACAAGGCTCTTTTCGAAGCCGGCGTCACCGATACGCATGTGGAGATTAAAAAGCTTCTTGGAAAATTAAAATACAGAACCAGCTACGGTCAGAACAACCTGCAACATGCCATTGAAGTGTCCTATCTGTCCGGCCTCATGGCCTCGCAACTGGGCCTGGACGGCTCACTGGCGAAACGCGCGGGTTTGCTGCACGACATTGGCAAAGCCATCGATCGCTACACCGAAGGAACGCATACGCAGATCGGCGCCGAAATCGCCAAAAAGTATGGCGAAGGGCCGGTCGTGGTCAACGCCATTGCTTCGCACCACGAAGATGTGGAGGCTATTTCGCCCATATCCGAGCTGGTCAAAGCCGCCGACGCCATTAGCGGCTCACGACCGGGCGCCAGGCGCGAAACCCTGGAGACCTATATCAAGCGTCTTGAAAGCCTGGAGGATATCGCCAAATCGTTCAGCGGCGTCGGCAATGCCTTCGCCATCCAGGCGGGGCGGGAAATTCGCGTCATGGTCGAGTACGATAAAATTGACGACGCGCTGGCCGACCAGCTTAGCGCGGATATTGCCGAGAAAATTCAAAATGAAATGGAATATCCCGGCCAAATAAAGGTGACGGTTATCCGTGAATACCGCGCCGTGGGTTATGCGAAATAGCAAGGTTTATTACTTTAGTGACAAACAAGAAATCAGTATCGATCCTGTTCATCGCCGATATCGTCGGCAAGCCGGGGTATGAAATCCTGGCCGCCTTTTTGCCGTCTTTGCGCAAGAAATACAACGTTGACGTCTGCATAGCCAACGGCGAGAACGGCGTGCAGGGCAAGGGATTGAACGAACAGGTCGCCAAAAAGTATTTTACGCTGGGTGTGGACATCATCACCGGCGGCAACCATTCCTGGAACTTTGCCGCGTTTCGAAAATACCTGGATCAGACCGATCGCATCCTGCGGCCGGCCAACTATCCGGATGAAGCGCCCGGCAAAGGCGCCGCGACCTTTAAAACCGAGTCGGGGCTGGTCGTCGGCGTCGTCAATCTACAGGGGCG
>JAJRST010000028.1 GCA_024278645.1 bacterium
TTCTTCGGCTGGCGGCGAGGCCCGAAGCCTCGGTGATCTCGTCGGACTGAATGATTCCCATATCCACTCTGCCGCCGAATCTTTTCGACTGTGCAACGGCGCAAGTCAAGAGACCGACGGCAAGATAAACAAGCAGCATTTTTTCCAAGCCGTTCACACGGCGGCAAAAGGCGGTCAACATTATTTCTCAATTAAATCATTTTGCTCAAAATAGTTTTGCCTTATCTTTAAACCCGGCGCTTCAGCGTCAAACGCAAACTGTCCCGAAACACGCCCTGCGCGCCAAAGCTCTCCTTGAAACGGGCCAGGCCCCAGTTAGGCTCTTCGTTGACGGTGAAAATGCCGAAATCGAGAAAACCATAACCCTCGCGAATGCCCCAGTCGATGATGTCATGGAACAGACAATTGACGCCGCGGTACTGCTGGTAATCCTCATCGTGGCTGATGTAAAAGGCGAGTACGACGCGCGGGTTGCAGATGAACATGACCACGCCGGCGGCCATGTCATTTTCCGGCGTATAAGCGGCGAACAGTTTGATGCGCTCCGGGAATAATGACTTGACCCGCAGCAGCTCGGGCAGTGTATGCGTCGGTTCGACGCCGTGGCGCAGGCGCAGGTTTTTTTTCAATATTGCGTAAAAACGCCCGTATTCCCGCACATCCTCCACCTCGCGCACCACCACACCCAGTTTCTGGCCGCGTCGCACCGCGCGTCGCGAACCCTGGTTAAAGGTCGTCAATATTTCATGGCGGGAAAAGTCGAGCGGTATGACGCTGGAGATTTCCCGCTTGCGGTAGGCAAAGCCGTTTTGCACCAGGGCGAAATCGATGTAATTGCTCGGCCGCCGCAGGTAAATCTGCGGCGGCGGGGTCAGGTCGATGGCGGCAAAGCCCTGTTTTTGGGCATGGTCAATCAGCGATTCGACGAGGTCGAACGCTTCGCGAATGGACAACGTGTCGCGCACGACAAAGCCACCATAAGAGGCGCCGCGGTGCGAAATCAAAACGCGGCCTCCCTCCTGCACAAAATCGACGCCCGGCAGCAGGGCGAGCAGGCGGCCGTTCTTGAGAAATAACAGCGAATGATCGACAAAGCGCAGCGGTGGATGATAGGCGAGAAACTGCCGCGTGTGGAAGATTGTGCCGTTGTTGGCGGTCCAGACGAAATCATCCCAGCGCCGCCGTTCGGCTTCGGCATATCGTAATACTTCTATGGACACATCCGGCCCCTTTAGCTTGCCATGAGTTTCACCACAATCGCCTTTTGAATGTGCAGGCGATTTTCCGCCTCGTCAAAGACGACGGAATGCGGGCCGTCGATGACCGCATCGGTGATTTCATCGCCGCGATGCGCCGGCAGGCAATGCTCGACGATGCAATCCGCGGCGGCGTGAGAGACAAGCTCTTCGTTGATCTGGTAGGGTGCAAAGATGCGCTTGCGCTGCGCCGCTTCCTCTTCCTGGCCCATGCTCGCCCAGACATCCGTGTAGACGATATCGGCGTCCTTGACCGCCTCGACGGGATCGTTGATGATGCGAATCTCGCTTTTGCCCTCTGCCTTTGCTTTTTGCAGCAGCTCGGCGTTCGGTTCAAAGCCCTCGGGACAGCCGATGCGTAGGTCCAGACTCAGCCGCGCCGCCAGGTTGATCCACGAATTGGCGACATTGTTGCCGTCGCCGATATAGGCGATCTTTAAGTCCTCATAGCGCCCCTTGTGTTCAAAAGCGGTAAAGATATCGCCCATGATCTGGCACGGGTGGGTCAAATCGGAGAGGCCGTTGACCACCGGCACCTCGGCATATTGCCCCAGCTCCTCGATGATCTCATGGCCAAAAACCCGCGCCATAATGCCGTCATTGAAACGCGACAGCACGCGCGCCACATCGGCGACGGATTCGCGCTTTCACAGTCCCACCTCGTTGGGGTTGAGATAGAGCGCATGGCCGCCGAGCTGGTACATGCCCACTTCAAAGGAGACGCGGGTGCGCGTGGAAGGTTTTTGAAACAACATGGCCAGCGTCTGTCCTTTCAACACAGGATGCTCCCGGCGGGCCTTGGTTTTGGCTTTTAAATCCGCGCAAATTTCAAAAGTTTCGAAAATCTCGTCGCGGGAAAAATCGGTAATTTGCAAAAAGTTTCTTTTCACAACAACCTCCGTTACAGGATGTATTGACTCAGGTCTTCGTCTTGAATGATGTCCTTGAATTTATCCTGCACCATTCTTTGCGTAATTTTGCAGGTTTTCGTCTTTTCATCCGGCAGCGCAAAAAGGATATCCTCCAACAGATTGCTCATGATCGTATGCAGCCGCCGGGCGCCGATGTTTTCCGACTGCTGGTTCACTTCCGTGGCAATTTTGGCGATCTCCTTGATGGCGCCCTTGGTAAATGTTATGCTCACGCCCTCGGTCTCGATCAACGCCGTGTACTGCCGAATCAGGGCATTTTTCGGTTCCGTGAGAATGCGCTCAAAATCATTGGCGGTCAAACTTTGCAGCTCCACGCGAATGGGAAAACGGCCCTGCAGTTCGGGAATCAGGTCCGACGGCTTGGCGACATGAAAAGCGCCGGAGGCGATGAACAGAATATGGTCCGTGCGCACCATGCCGTACTTTGTGATGACGTTTGTGCCTTCGATGATGGGCAGCAAATCCCGCTGCACGCCGCCGCGCGACACATCCGGGCCGGCGGCGCCGCCGCCTTCGCCGGCGATCTTGTCGATCTCATCGAGAAAAACAATGCCGCTTTCCTCGACGCGATAAATCGCTTCGCTCACCACTTCATCCATGTCGATGAGCTTTTGCGTCTCTTCCTGCTGCAGCACGATGAGCGCTTCGGAGATGGACAGGCGGCGGCGTTTTTTCTTTTGCGGCATCATCGGCCCCAGCAGGTCCTGAATATTGAGCCCCATCTCCTCGATGCCGATGGGCGAGATGACCTGCATGAGCGCCGACGCCTCGACCGGCACGTCCAGTTCGATCATGCGGCCGTCCAGTTTGCCGGAGCGAAGCTGGGAACGCATTTTTTCACGATTGCGCAGGTACTTTTCCTCGCGCGCGGTGCGCATCTCCTTTTCCTCATCCGAGTTGTCGTTTATATGCGGAGGAGGCGGCAGCAGAATATCCAAAAGCTGCTCCTCGGCCAGTTCGGCCGCCTTTTCCTGCACGTTCTCGACATACTCGCTGCGCACCATGTTCACCGCCTGGTCCACCAGGTCACGCACCATGGACTCCACATCGCGTCCCACATAGCCGACCTCGGTGAATTTGGAGGCTTCGATTTTGATAAAAGGCGAATTGGCCAGCCGCGCCAGCCGTCGTGCGATCTCGGTCTTGCCGACGCCGGTGGGACCGATGAGGATGATGTTGTTGGGCATGATCTCCTCGCGGAGGTCCTCGGGGGCGTGCTGTCGACGCCAGCGGTTGCGAAGAGCAATGGCGACTGATTTTTTGGCGTTGTCCTGGCCGATGATATATTTATCAAGCTCGGCGACGATTTCTTTCGGGGTTATATTCATAATAGAGCTCGGAGTTTAAATCGCAAGTCGCTCAACGTCAGAGCAAAGCATTGACGCATCAGAGTTCTTCGATAATAATGTTGTTATTGGTATAGATGCACACTTCGGATGTGATGCGCATCGATTCTTTAGCTATTTTGGCGGCGTCGAGATCGGAATGCCGGATCAGGGCGCGGGCGGCCACCAGGGCGAAATCGCCGCCGGAGCCGATGGCGATGATGTCATCGTCCGGTTCAATAACGTCGCCGTTGCCGGAAATTAAAAAAATGTGATCCTTGTCCAGAACGGCCAGTACCGCCTCGAGACGCCGCAGGTAGCGGTCGGTGCGCCAATCTTTGGCCAACTCGACGGCGGCGCGACTGAGGTTTCCCTTGAACTCTTCCAGTTTGTCTTCAAAGCGTTCAAAAAGGGCGAACGCATCCGCGGCGGCGCCGGCAAATCCGGCCAGCACTTTGCCGTTGTAAAGCTTGCGCACCTTGCGCGCTTTGGCCTTCATGACTGTGTCGCCATAAGTCACCTGGCCGTCGCCGGCAATAACCGCCTTGCCGTTGTGCCGCAGTCCGATGACTGTTGTGGCGTGAAATTGTTTTGCATCTATCATACGCTGTTAAATTCTCCGTCTTAAACGAGCGACCGGTATGTTCATTTGTTCGCGATATTTTGCCACGGTTCGGCGCGCCACGGGAAAGCCTTCTTTTTTCAATATCTCGGAAATTTTCTGATCGTTATACGGCTTGTTCGGCGGCTCATTTTCGACAAGATTTTTAATGATGCCCTTGATCTTTTTGTTGGAGACATCTTCGCCTTCATCCGTGGTGTATTTTTCGCTAAAGAAATATTTCAGCTCGAAAACGCCATATTCCGTCTGAATGTATTTGCCGTTGGTCACGCGGCTGATCGTCGAGATGTCCATGCCGATTTCATCGGCAATGTCCTTGAGGATCATCGGCTTTAAATATTCCGGCCCCTTGTCGAAAAAGTCGTATTGCTTTTGAATGATCGTTTCCACGGTGCGCAGGATGGTAGCCCGGCGCTGATGGATAGAGTTGATCAGCCAGCGCGCCGATTCCAGACGTTGGCGGATAAAGTCTCTCGCTTCCTTGCTGGTCTTTTTCTTGTCCAGCATCATCTTGCGATATTTGTTGTTGATGCGAAGCTGCGGGATGTTGAAATCGTGCATATAAATTTTGAATTCGCCGTCCTCCTTGCGAACTTCAATATCCGGAACCACGTATTGATTGCCGAATGAAACATAACCTTCCCCGGGTTTGGGGTTCAGCTTTTTGATATAGTCCATGGTCCGCTTGACCGCTTCCAGATCGATCATCAGGTTTTTGGCCAGTTTTTCGAAACGCATGTTTTTAAAGTCGTCAAAATTGTCGCGAATCATTTTGATGGCCAGCTCGTTTTGCGGCTCCTCCTGTAAAAGCTGAATGAGCAGGCATTCCTGCAAGTTACGCGCGCCGATGCCCGGTGGGTCGAACTGCTGAATGACGTCGAGCACCTTTTCTATCTTGTCGACATCCTCCTGCAGGTTTTCGGCAATGGTTTCGACATCCGTATCCAGGTAGCCGACATTATTGATGTTCCAGATAATATATTCGCCGATCACCTCTTCTTCCGGCGGCAGTCCGGCCGTGTGAAGCTGGGTCATTAAATAATCGGTCAATGTCTCCTGATGCACTTCAGCTCTTTCGTTCTCGTCCTCGTTTTTTTCACGCGGCAGATGAAACTCATAGTTGTCCTCATCATTGAGAATTTCCTCCCAGTTGATCTCCTCTTTTTCCTTTTCCAGCTCGATCTCGCCGATGTTGTCCTCGTTTACTTCTTCTTCCTCTTCTTCCAGCTTTTGCTCCTGAAGCTCTTCCATGTTCTCTTCGAGCTCTTCATCCTGGTCCATTTCCAAAAGCGGATTCATTTCCAGCTCGGTAGCCAGTCTTTGCTCCAGGCTCATAATGGGAAGCTGCAGCAAGGAGGAAAGCAATACCTGCTGCGGCGATTGCTTCATCTGTAAACTAAGACTTTGACCTAATCGTACCATCTTCCAAACACTCCCTTGGTCCCTTTATGAAAAAAGTCAGTCAGGTGAACTGTTATATCCTCGACAAGCCGGCGACCGCTCCCTCACGGGTCAGCTTTTCCAGGTTGTCAATTAAAGTAAATATTAGCGATCCAGGCGAAAACTGTCGCCCAGGTAGAGCTTTCGCGCTTCCGGATCGTCGGCCAGGGACTGCGCCGTCCCGGTTTTAAGAACATTGCCTTCGAACAGCAGATAAGCGCGATCGGTGATCGACAGCGTTTCATGCACATTGTGATCGGTTATCAAAACGCCGATGTTGCGCTCGCGCAGACCGGCGACGATTCGCTGAATATCCTCCACGGCGATCGGATCGACGCCGGCGAACGGCTCATCCAGCAGGATAAACTTTGGCTCGGTGACCAGCGCCCGGCAGATTTCCACGCGCCGGCGTTCGCCGCCGGAAAGCGTCGCCGCTTTGTTTTTCGCCAGGTGCGCAACATTCAAATCCTCCATGAGCAGTTGCGCCCTCTCCTTTTGCTGTTTCCGCGTCAGCGGCAGCGTTTGCAGTATGGCCAGCAAATTCTGCTCGACGGTCAGGTTGCGAAACACGGACGCCTCCTGCGCCAAATAAGAGATGCCCTTGCGCGCCCTTTTATACATGGCCAGCCGGGTGATGTCTTGCCCGCCGAGAAATATCCTGCCGCTCCTCGGGCGAATCATGCCGACGATCATGTAAAAGGTCGTCGTCTTGCCGGCGCCGTTCGGTCCCAAAAGGCCAACGGTTTCTCCCTGGCGAATTTCGATGCTGACGTTGTTGACGACGCGGCGTTTGCCATAAATTTTAACCAGCTTTTCACTGCGAAGCGTTAAAAGCCCGTTCATTTCTCCTGCGTCGCGCGATTGTTGTTTATGCTCGTTCCCGATAATTCTTTTGCTCCGATTTCGCTTTCTGACGGTTTGATGCTAATATGTAACTTTGCCAACTGCTCTTTTAATTCCATTTCAATGTCTGCTTTGTGCGTCGGCGGATAAAACTCGCCGATGGAAGCGCCCGGCGAACTGGCGACGCGCACGCGTTTCAGCGTGTCCTGATCAAAGGTGATGAAAAGGGCGTCGCCAAGCACTTTGTTCAAGCCCTTTTCCTCGCCCTCCTCGAGGACGTGGTAGTAGCTCGTGGCGCGCTCCTCGATTCTCACCGAATCGATCTTTTCATCGGTTACATAAACCATCATATCCTGACCGGTGAGCAAATCGTACGGGACCTCGGTTTTCAACGTCGAATCCACCGTGGAAGCGACCACAGCGTCGCCGACAATATGAATGGCGACGACCTCGGCGCCATCGAGCAGCAGCGACACCGCTCGTCCGGTAATATACTGCCGATCCTGGTGAATGGTGGGGTTGTTCGCCAGTTTCAGTTTGCTCTCCGCATTAAAATATTCCAGCGAATCGCAAAAGGCTTCAATGTCGCCGCGAACCACGCGCACGCTGTCAGTGACCAGGAAGCGGTCGCCGTCGTCGAGCATCTGGAACAGTTTGCCAAAAATGAACAGCGAATCCCGGCCCGTTGAATCGGTTTTTGTCAGCACCGGGTCGCCGGTCACTCGTGCATAGCCGGTTTTTTGGTTATACTCGGCGTGGCGTCCGACGAGGGTGATTTGTTCCATGGAATCGCTCAACACCACATCACCGTCGGCAAAGACCTTTTCCTCTTCGTCCAGGTAGCGCAGGCGGTCGGCGGTCAGCGTTTTGCTGGAATCGATGAGGCGCACGTTGCCTTCCACGTAAACGATTTTCGTCGCTTCGTAATAGGTAAGCTTGTCGCCGAAAAGGGATTTGGCCGTATCAATAAAAGCCACCTGTCCATACAAA
>JAJRST010000029.1 GCA_024278645.1 bacterium
ACATTCCATTAGAGGACGCTTCTATTGACAAAGCGATTCTCGCCAATGTTTTTCACGAATTCGAGAACAGGCGTCACCTCATTGACGAACTGCATCGAATCCTGCGCATGAACGGTCATGCCTTTATCATCGACTGGAAATACGAGGCAATGGAAATGGGGCCGCCGCTTGAACACCGCATTGCAAAGCGGCATGTCGTCCGGGATTTTAAAAGCCGCGGCTTTCGTCTGGCGCACGATTGGGATATTTATGAATTGAATTATGTGCTGGAGTTTGTAAAGACAGGAAAAAGCCTTTAAGGCGCACAAAAGACAATATCCTTCATGCGGCTCTGCGGCGTCACCACCAGATCGACCACATGTCCGTTTTTCACCCTTCCCTGAACAACAGTATTGTAGGGGGCGTGCAGCTTGAAATCACAATCCCATTCCTTTGGCCAGGCCGGCAGGAGATAGATTCTGTCGGAATAGGGATCGGTCTGCAAAAGCATGGACTGAAACGCTTTCATCAACACGCCGCCGTGATCCTGGTCCGGGACCCAATCATAGTTCGGCCCCCAAAAGGCGGGGAAGCGCGATCCTTTGTCAAAATTCTTCGCCCGGTTGACGAGGTTCTTTTTGGCGCTGTCGGCGAGTCCCAGGTAGGCCATAAAGATGTCGTCCTGCCGCCAGCCGAAATCGCCTTTGTCCCACCGATGCCGCAAGGCATTGACGCCCCATTGTAAATGGTTATTGCCGACGGCGATGAGCCGGAAGGGAAAGACGGCGTAAAGTTCGGGATTCTCCACGTTGCGTTTGTCGGCGAACTGTTCCGCCGGGGCCAACGCCTTTCCCGAGGGCGTCTCGCGCAGCGGTAGGGGAGGCAGCTTGCGTTGCAAAGAGGCCCAGAATTGTCGATCCTTTTCCTTGACCAATCCCGGCGGCAGGGCCAACAGCCTTTTGGTCACGGCATGCAACCCGGCCAACTCGGGCATGGGATTGACGCAATTCCACCACGTTTCACATGCCATTGCGGGATGCATGACGAGCTGGCCGTTTTCATCGGTTTTGTAGTAGCCATCGAAAAATTTCAGCACAGCGTTGGCGACAGGAATTATTTTTTCGGCGAGAAAGGTGCGATCCATTGTATAATCGTAATAATCCAGCATCATGAACGCCAGCTCGGGGCTGGCGACCCATTCCCATTTGTGCCAGCCGCTCTCCTGCAGCCTGTCCTCTCGCTCCTCCCAGGGCGTCCACCCGTACGTGGCCGTAAACACCGATCCCCAGAAATACATGCATTCAGGATAGTAGACGCCGTCAATGCCAAAATACTTTTTTGTGCGGAACTGACTGACCTTGAAAATATCGTCCGCATACATTTTGAAAAACGGCTGCAACAGGTCGAAATCGCCGGAGGCGAACATGCTGAGATAGGGCAGGCGTGTGTTCTGCCACCAATATCCCGGCCCCCAGCGTCGATAATCCGCATATCCCGGCTTGCCCTCGGCGGGTACAGTAAAAATGGAGCCGTTGAATTTGATGGGGCAGCGACCGCGGCCAGCGGCGGCGTCAATAAAACGTTGCAGCGTGTAGGCGCGGGTGACGATAAACGCATCGTCCACCTCGCCGGGCGAAGCGACCCTATCGGATGACGTGTGGAGCCAACTCCTGTTCCAGAAATCGGCCCACCACTGCTTGTGCGCCGCATACCGCTGCTCGACCATTCCATGATCTGTGCGGGCAAGATCGACGACACGCTTCAACCACTCCTCGGGCGTGGAGGGGTGTTGGGTGAGGACGTAAACGCTGACGAGATTCGTTTTCGCCGCCCCGGTTTGCAGGGTCTTGTCGTCCAGCCGCTTTGCACCGTCGCCGGCGACCAGGGCGCCGAAAATACGATGCAACAACGGGTCGCTTTGAAAATAATCGTCCAGTCCCTGCAACGTATTGGTCACCTCAAATCCGACCGATTTATCATTGTAATGATACCAGCCGATATACTCCCCGGCGTTGCGGATCAGCTGATCCGGCTCGACGAACACCGGCTGGTGCAGATTTCCCGGCTTTGAGCGGTCTTCGAGCAGGTCGCTGACCTCCAGCGAGGGCAAGGCCTGTCGTTCGTTTCGCCACGGTTCGATCAGGGCCGTCATGCGCATCGGCATGGAGCTGCGCTGCCGGACATGCACAACCGGGTTGTTGGCGTCCACCCAAATCTCCAGGCGGACGGACAGCGCGCCTCCTTTTCGTTTGCCGCGCGTCTCCATGCGGATGGTCGCCGTTTTTAAATCCAGCGTCTGCTCAAATTCATCGCCGGGCGAAAAGAGCGGCGGATCGGTTTTTATCCTGATCTTGCCGACCTTGAGCAGCCGACCGTTCTCGCTCCAGGCATCGGTTTTGCCGATGAAAAAACAGATGTCGCCGTTTTCCTCGGTCCAGACGTTGAGTCCGATGTCGCCGTTGCCGATGGGCATCGAATCATGATAGTCCACACCCGGCGCATCCCAGCGAATGTTGCAGGAAGTCAAATAATCCGCCCGCAGGACGCCGAACGCCAACAGCAGGCCGATTATGAGGCAAGAAGGCTTTGACATGATGCTCTCCAATTTTTTGGTGTATATTTTAATGTAGGTATAATGTCTTAATTTGGCAAGACGCAATGACGAATTGTCCCGATCCCTGCTGTTTCCGGATCGAGGCATCACGTTGTGCACGCATGACGCTCTTGAGCCGACTAGAGAAAGGGATCGGGTCAATCTATTCTTTCATTGATAATAAACCTTTTCTTGTGTAGATTTATCGGAAAAGTCGAGATGCACAAACGATATTTATACAAGGAATCGGAACCATGCACAAAGATGATATAACATATTTACAGCGCGCCATCGAACTGGCCGCGGAACACTCGCAAGATGGGCGGCACGGACCCTTTGGCGCGGTGATCGTCAAGGACGGAGAGATTATCGCCGAGGGATGGAATGCCGTCGTCGATTCGCACTACCCCACGGCGCACGCGGAAGTAGCGGCTATTCGCGCAGCGGCGCGGCGGTTAGGCACGCACGAACTGAACGACTGCACCATTTATGCGAGCTGCGAACCGTGCCCCATGTGCCTGGCGGCCATCTACTGGGCGCGAATCGACAGGGTCGTCTATGCAGCGACAAAAGAAGACGCCGCCGAGATCGGTTTTGACGACTCGATGCTCTACGAAGAAATGGCCAGGGACTGGAACGAACGCCGCCTGGACTCCGCGCAGGCGCTGAGGGGGCCGGCCAGGGAGGCCATGCAGGCGTGGGCGACAAACCCGAAAAAACTTCACTATTAATAATATTGGCGACAGGTGAGACTATGAACGACATCCCGCAATGGCTGAAATGGGCGCGCGAGATTCAGGCCATCAGCCAGATCGGCCTGACCTTTGCGCACAATGACTATGACATCGAGCGCAACACACGCCTGGCCGAAATCGCCGCGGACATTATCGAACGCTATGGCGATTATGAGAAAGAAACGCTGCTGCACGACTTTCTCGAGCAGCCCGGCTACGCCACGCCAAAGATCGATGTGCGCGGCGCCGTCATCCGCGACGGCAAAATCCTGCTGGTCAAGGAACGCATGGACGGCAAGTGGTGCATGCCCGGCGGCTGGGCCGATGTCGGCGAGGCGCCGGCCGAATCCGTCGCCCGCGAGGTTCGGGAAGAGAGCGGCTTTGTTGTGCAGCCGAGCAAAATCATTGCCGTCTACGACGCCAATCGTTCCGGGCGGCCGTTGTCTCTTTACCATGCCTTTAAAATCATCTTTATGTGCACACTGCTCAGCGGCGAGGCGACGCCCAGCAACGAAACCGAAGCCGTCGATTTTTTTGACTTTGACGAGCTGCCGGAGTTGTCGCAAAACCGCACCAACGCCTTTCACCTGGCCGAAGTGCGCGCGCACTTTTTGTCGCCGGATCGCCCGACCTCTTTTGACTAGACCTGCCGCCGCCCTCCGTCCCAAGTTCCACTTGGGACGGCAAAAGGACGGGAAGCTCCGCTTCCAAAAATACAATTTTCGGCGAAGGCAAAAAAATCCTTGCAACTCATTTCCAAAATCATCATAATAAAAAGAGGTTCTTCACAAAAGAGAACCACGGCGACGACAAGACATTCTCTCCACGCATCGGGGCATTCGGAAAACAAATCCTGTTTCTTTTGAAATCAATCGTTGTTTTTTTAGTTGAGTGGGGTTGTCTCATGAAAAAGACAATAGCAATCGCTGTCATTATTCTCATTCTTGTGGGCGGCTTTTTCCTTTATCGACAAAAGGCCGGGACGATGTCGGCGAAAAGAGCGACGCAAGCATGGAGCGAAATAAAATCGGATTCCTCCATCGCCCGCCTGGATGCTTTTCTTGAAGAATATTCCTCCAGCGAATACGCACCTCTCGCCCGGCAAAGAATGGATAGTCTGATCATGGAAGCCGACTGGAAAGCCGCAAAGGCGGGCGACTCGTTGCAAGGCTACATCAACTTTACGGAAAAGCACGCCTCATCGCCTTATGTTGAGACGGCGAACGTCAGAATCGCCGAGCTTGAACGTGCGGCGGCGTGGGAAAAAGCCCGGAAATCGAACAGCATCGCGGCGTACAAAAAATTTGTTGCCGCCTATCCCAAATCCGGACAGGCAGCGCTGGCGCGCAAAAAAATCATCGATCTCGAGGTGGATGCCATCTTTGCCAGCGACCACGGCGAACTGCCGCCGCCGCAAAAGACCGCATCCGGCAGTTCACACAGCAACACGATCGAGATCGAGAACCAGACGGATTATACGCTCACCGTGCGCTACAGCGGCGCCACATCC
>JAJRST010000440.1 GCA_024278645.1 bacterium
GGCGTAGGCGAGCACTTTGCCGATTTTGTCCCACGGCGCAAATTGAAAGTCATTGCTTTGCACGCGCGCCGCTATTTTCTCTCCCTGCTCCCGGCGCAAAAACATGCCGTCCGGCGCCAGCAGTTTCAAGGCGTTCCACTGTTTCGGGTTGTGGCTGGCGGTGAGGATGATGCCGCCGGCGTGGTCCGGCTGCTCGGCGACAAGCGCCGTCGTCGGCGTCGAGGCCATGTCGATATCCACCACGTCGCAGCCCACGGACATGAGGCCCGACCACACGGCGTATTTGAGCATGTTTCCGGTGACGCGCGAATCGCGGCCGACGACAATTTTGCCGCGAAATTCGCTGCCGTAGGCCTGCGCAAACTTCATCGCCACCTCCGGCGTCAACCCTTCGCCAACGACGCCGCGAACGCCGGAGACCGATATCATCAGGTTTTTTAATTCCGCCACATTTTCCTCATTGTTTGGAGTAAAATTTTTGATGGTTAAAATATTTATTCTGATGATCAGACGCAAGCGGATTATTTCGAATAAAACGCAATTTATTACTTATTGTATACGTTTGTATAGTTAATTGAAAATCCTGTAATTTTCCTTTTGAAAAATAGAACCTTTTCTGTATTTTGCGTGGGATAGGGTATAGAATAAATACAAATGATGAATATAAAACAACACATCTGCCGGGGCGTCATCCTTTCTCTTGTCTTTGTATTTCAGTTTGCCTGCGATGCTCCGCACAAAAACCCATTGGATCCTCAAAATCCGGATGCGCTTTGGAGCGAACTGCGCGGCAGTGCAAGGATGGCGGGTTCGCCCGCCGCTTTTGTCGCCGACGTCACCGTCATCTGGAACGGGGAAAGAGTGACGCACTCGGATGCACAGGGCGCCTATGTCTTTGAGCGTCTTCGCCCCGTGGACGGTTGGCTGCACTATTTTAAAAACGGTTTTCGCCCGGACTCTGTTTTCATCGCCTGGGGCGGGCGCAAAAGAGTGGAGCAGGATATTCTGCTCCGTCCGTTGCCGACGCTGCAAGGGCATGTAAAGACCATGCGCGTGCCGCCGCAGCCCATCGCCGACGTCAAAGTGACCTGGGGGCCGGAGCAGCAGTTCGTCTACACCGACGCCCAGGGGTTTTACCGCTTTGAAAATTTGGACTCAAAGCCCGGCCAACTCTTGTTTGAAAAGGACGGCTATCGTTCAGCCGTCGAAGATATTGAATGGTCGACGGGCAGCGTTATTACCACCAATGTCTTTCTGAATGCCAACCCCACCCTGGATTCCCTGCTGCTCTACAGCGTCGTCGAGCATCATTACGGTCCTCGAATCGTCGAGCAAATGATTGTACGTGCTTATATCCAGGATGCGGAAGGCGATATCAATGCCGTCTCCATTGAATGTTCTCCTCTTGACATTGACGAGGAGTTGTTATATAATGTTCAGCATAAACGGTTCGAACGCTCGTTTTCCGTCAATGATCTGTAAATCAGCTCCATGCGCCAGTTGGTCGGCTATGATTTTGACCTGAAGGTGCTGGATGACTATGGCGAGACGTTCAATCTCGGCGCCGAACGAGTAGAGCGAGTGATCCTGGATGAGATAGAGATCGATTCGCCGAAGAATAGCGAGTCGGTCGTGAATATGATAAATTTGCAATGGCTCTATTTCAATCCGGGCTTTAAATTTACCTATGACATCGAAATTTATACGGACGATGATTTTACACAAGAATTGGTGTGGCACAGGGAGGGCGTACCCGCGGACTCGTTGTCGATAGCCGTGGATGCCATCCTGCCGCCGAAGGAATATGTTTGGATGATTTGGTGCGTCGACGAGTTCAGCAATCGTTCGCGTTCCAAACCCGGTTCATTTAAGGTGACGGAGTAACGTGTCTGAAAAAGTAGAAGCCAAAACATTTGAAAATTTAAAAAGCGAGCAGTTTGACGCCCTGCTGCACATCAGCAGACGGCTCAACCAGGCCGGATACAAGGAGAACCTCATTTCCGACTCGCTGGATCTGGCCATACGCGTGCTAAAGGCGGAGCGCGGTCTTTTTGCCAGGCGGGAAGAAGATGACCGTTTTAGCATTATTGCGGCTCGGAACGTCGAACAAAAAGACATCGCCGACGTCTCTGAATTTTCCTCGGGCATCCTGCGGCAGGTGATCGCGTCGCAAAAGCCGTGTCTTTATCACGACATTGAAACGGACCCCACGGTGTCGCAATTTCAAAGCGTGCAAATTCAGCACATCAAATCGGTCATCGGCGTGCCGATATTTCTGCACGGCATCATTTGGGGCGTCATCCTGGTGGACAGCCGCGGCAACCGCGCCAATTTTACCGAGGAGAATTTAAAGTTCCTCGAATTTTTTTCCAACATGGTTTACCTGGCGCTCGATAAAATTATGACCATGGAGTCGCTAAAGGATGAAAACCAGATTTTACGCAACCAGATCGAGCAGGCTCGTTCGATTCCCAATATGATCGGCGAAAGTCCGGCCATGCAGCATGTGGCCGACTTGATTCATCGCGTGGCAAAAACCGACGCCACGGTTTTGCTGTACGGCTAAAGCGGCACCGGCAAGGATTTGGCGGCGCAGGCGATTCACAAACTGAGCGCCCGCCGGGATAAGCCCTACATCGGCCAGTTTTGCGGTTCCATTCCGGATACGCTTTTGGAGAGCGAACTCTTTGGCTATAAAAAGGGCGCCTTTTCCGGCGCGAATACCGATAAAAAGGGCCTGTTCGAGGTGGCCACCGGCGGCACCTTTTTCCTCGATGAAATAGGCGACGTCTCTCCGGCGACTCAGGCAAAGCTGCTGCGCGTACTGCAAAACCAGGAAATTATTCGCCTGGGCGATACGCAAGTGAAAAAAGTCGACGTACGCATCATTGCCGCAACGAACCAGGACCTCAAACAAAGAGTGATCGAGGGCAAGTTTCGCGAGGACTTGTTCTATCGCCTCAACGTTTTTCCCATTACATTGCCGCCCCTGCGCGACAGACGTTCCGACATCCTGATGTTGGCGCGGCATTTTATCGAGAAAAACGGGCGCGAGGCGACGATCCCGCCGGCGACGTTGAACAAGCTGGTGAATTACCATTGGCCAGGCAATGTGCGGCAACTGGAAAATGTGCTGCAGCGGGCGCTCATCTTGTGCGACGGCGATAAATTGTTGCCGGAGCACATCATTCTCGAAGGCGTGACCGAAGAGCAAAACTTTTCCGGCACGCTGAAGGAGATCGAACGCGCCGTATTGCTCAGTCGCCTGAAAGAGTTTAGCGACAACCGCACGCAAACCGCAAAATCTTTGGGCGTGTCCGTGCGTTGGGTTCAACTCAAGTTAAAGGAAATCGAAGAGAATAATTAATGGGAGATGGCAGCATGGGAGGCGGCAAGGACATTCTCTTTGACAAATTTGAAATCATCGAATGTCTGAAAAAAGATGTCGGCGCCGGCGTGTATGTGGCGCATCATATTTATCTGGGCAAAAAGATACTGCTAAAAACGCTGGATCGCGGCACGATTGCCGATCCGGCGATGCTGAAACGGTTCCAGCGCGAGGCGAGGACCTTGGCTCGCCTGGATCACGAAAATATCATCAAAGTGCTGGACTTTGGCACGTTTAACGAGTTCTTTTACATATCATTCGAATATTTTCCCGGCCGCAATCTGCGCAGCGTCATCAGGGATAATGTACTGACCCTTGAGCAAAAACAGCATATCTTTGTGCAGATCGTAAAGGGCGTTGCTTTTGCGCACAGGTACGATATCGTCCATCGCGATTTAAAACCGGAAAATATTCTTGTCGACGAC
>JAJRST010000441.1 GCA_024278645.1 bacterium
GGGGCAATAATTTTATATTCAGGAAAGCAGGCGACTCCTCTTGATAGAGAGAATATAAATATTCAATGGAAGCAAAGATTTCCGGTTTTTAATATATTTGAAGACAGGGAGCACGTGATTTGGTTTGGGATGGTGAATGGCTCTATCATTAAAACGGATATAAAAAATGGTCACCTTGGGAATCCGGAAAATTGGCAGCTCATTACAGAGGATGATGGCCTGGTATGCGGGCAACATCCAAAAATATTCCAGGCGATGAAGGGCGAACTCTGGGTCATAAGCGAAAATTTCAATGTGGAATATAACATTAGTCGCTATAATGGCAGGGCCTGGACATCTTTTTCGAAACACGAGTTTGACGGCGTCTTTCTGAACAGCAGCATCATCCAGACAAACGACGGCGCCATTTGGGTGAGCGATTTCAGCGAATTCCATATTTATAGAAATCGCAAATGGCATGTTTATAAATCTCCCGAGTTCCCGGTTCCGGCAAAGCAAATTATCCTTTACAATCGTGGTGTAAGCCAGGATGATATCTGGATGGCTGGAGTAAGGAATGATGTGGTCAGACTGGATTATAACACAAGACGATGGACGACGATTAAAGATTTGAATTTTCATTGCGAGACTCCGGATAGCGTTCAGTGGTTTATTTCAGTGGAGGGAAAAGCCGTCTCTTTTGACCCGAAGGAGCAACGGTGGTTGAGCTATGACGCCACAGACGGTCTGATCGATGCACCTGTTCGGTTGATTGCCACGCCGGAGGGCCTGCTTTGCGCCGCAGGGTCGCATCAACACCAGGCGGCCGTCGCATTTTTTGACGGGAAAAAGTGGAATCGCACAATACACAGCAAATTATCGTGGGGCATTGATTATCGCTCCGTTTTTGCGGCGCAGGACGGTTCTCTGTGGTTTGGCGCCATGGAAATGAAGGCGCCTGGGCAGATTGGCGGCGCCCTGCACTATAATCCATACCGGGAAGACTCCGATCGCCTGGAATGGACGCACTATACGCCCCCCAAAGTCCACCAAGCCGTGCAGCAAATCAGCCAAACGCCTGACGGCCGAATGTGGTTTGGCTGCTATAGTTTATATCAATTCGATGGTAAAAAAATAGCCCCTGTCATGGACTTTCGGCAATATACGGAACAAAACACACATTTTTTGTATTGTTCTCAAGATGGCCATTTATGGGTGAGTTGTCGCGGCTACGGCGTGTTGCAATATGATGGTTTGAAATGGCGTCACTATGATAAAAGCAATGGATTGTCCGGCAACAGGGTGTACAGCATTGTGCAAAGTCCTGGTGGTGCGATTTTAGTGAATACGGAAAATGGCATCTGCCGCTTTGACGGGGAGGTATGGTCCACAGAAGTGGCCCCCGTTAGTATGAAGGCAAGCAAAACCGATGGCTCTGTGTTGCGTTTTTCATCGGACGGCGCCTTGTGGATCAACAATTCCTCGCGCGATTGGCTGCGGCGCTCGCAGCCCGGCGCCCTTGCAAAGGATGGAGGCTATCCGGAATATTACACGATTCGTTTTCAACCGGACTCTTTGGCGCCGCAGACGGAGATAATGTCTTATACAAAAAAAGTATCTTCGGCGGGCAATGTCACCTTTTTCTGGAAAGGAATCGATGTCTGGTACAGGACCCCGTCAAATAAATTGGTTTTTTCCTACCGACTCGATGACAGCTCCTGGTCGCAATTTAGCCCGGATTCATATCATACCTTTCTGTCCCTGCCGTCGGGAAAACACATACTCAAAGTCAGAGCAAGGGATAATGATTTCAACATAGAACAGTCCCCGGCGCGGATCGAGTTTTATGTCGCGCCGCCTGTTTGGAAGACGCCCTGGTTCATTGCCGGCATCTTGATCATCATTGGCGCCATTGTTTCTTATATCGTCATTATCATAAAGCAAAGAAATTTGGATCATTTGAAATTGCAGCTTTTTACCAATATCTCTCATGAAATCCGAACGCCATTAACCCTCATAAAAACGCCCATCGAAGAGCTCGTGGCGCAGCAAAAGCTGGAACCCGAGGTGAAAAAGCATCTCAGCCTGATGCAGCGAAATGCACAGCGTTTGTTGACGTTGATTAATCAATTATTAGACTACAATAAAATTGAAGCCGGAAAAGTCAGGCTGCAAATTGCATCCGGCGACATTGTTCGCTTTATTGAAAATATCGTCGGCGGGTTTCAAGTGGTCGCAAAAGAGCGCGAAATTAATTTTACATTTTCCACCGAGGAGAAATCGATATACGCCTGGTTTGACGACGACAAATTGGAAAAGATAGTGAGCAACCTCATCAATAACGCCCTCAAATATACACCCAAAAACGGAAGTATTCGCGTTTCTCTGCAATTTTTGAAAATCGCCAAGCGAACGGGAAGAGCTTCTCATTTAATCGGGAAATATTTACGATTGTTCGCCCGGCGCAGCAGATATTGGCGGTTAACCGGGGAAAATGATAAATATACATATATTCAGATAGCTGTGTCCGATACCGGCTATGGCATCCAGAAAGAACAGTTGTCAAGAATTTTTAATCCCTTTTATCAAGGCAATCTTTTTAATGCCATGCTGGGCCAGGGTGCGGGCATTGGCCTCGCTTATACCAAGGAGCTGGTGCTGCTTCATCA
>JAJRST010000442.1 GCA_024278645.1 bacterium
CAGTTTCACTTCCTTTTTTTGAAATCTGTAGTCATTTTGCCTGCTTGCGGAATATTAGCGTGTGACTATTTATTTTTGTTTGACTTGTATCTTTTTTATTATTATCTTTAAAGACAGTAACTTTATTACGAAAGGTTTCAAAAGCATGAAACACAACAACAATCTTGACACGGATCAAACACTGAACAGGCGGGCGCAACTGCTGGAGCTGCTGGAAAAGAACGGGCAGGTTAAAGTCAATAATTTAAGTACATTATTTGGCGTCAGCGAGGTCACCATTCGAAACGACCTGGCGCTGTTGGAAAAAAAGGGGTTGTTGATCCGCGGCCGCGGCGGCGCCATCCGCAATCGGCGAGTTGCCGTTGATTACACCTTGAGCGTCAAGGAAAAAAAGAATTTAAAAGAAAAGCAGGCCATTGGCAAAAAGACGGTGGAGCTGTTCAACAAAGGAGAAACGATTATTCTCGACTCCGGCACGACAACCATGCAAGTCGCTAAAAACCTGTCCGATTTCAGCGACATCACCGTCATCACTCATGCGCTCAATATCGCCAGCCAATTGGCCCAGAACCCAAACATTAAGGTGATTATGCCCGGCGGCTTTCTGCGCGGCAACTCCCTGTCTCTCGTCGGAGCGATGGCCGAAGACATCATTCGTAATTATTATTGCGACAAAGTCGTTCTCGGCGTTGACGGCATTGACAGCCATTACGGCATCAGCACGCCGAATATGGAAGAAGCGCATCTTAACAAAACCATGATCGAAGTGGCCAGGGAAGTGATTGTGGTCACCGATTCGAGTAAATTTCTCAAACGGAGCTTTGCCTTTATCGCGCCGGTGTCGCAAATTGATATTGTAATTACCGATCCCAACCTGCCGGATTCGGAGCGCTCGCGCCTCGAGGATGCCGGCGTTAAGGTTATCCTTGTTTGATTTTCCGCATCCAGCGTCTCTTGCTCGCCGCCGGCCTGTCGCTCCCACGGCAATATGTCATATTGACAGCCATTTTTACAGATAATTGACAGACTTTTCCGACGCCCTTGAACCGCCCGTCCTCGCCTATATCATTAATTTTTTTAGACATATAGTTTTGGCACGCCGTTTGTTAACGCGCAAAAATGAAAGCCGGAAAAAGGCGGTCATTAAAACAGAACTTAAAAGGAGGTGTTTGCCATGTATTGGACGGGATTTTTCAATGATTTTGAACCGTGGGAAGAGATGACGCGCCTGCAAGAAGAAGTCAATCGTTTATTCGACGACTATGGCCTAGGCAGGCGACGCACATTTCCCGAGGTCAATATCTGGA
Organism: bacterium; assembly: GCA_024278645.1. GTDB lineage: Bacteria > Zhuqueibacterota > Zhuqueibacteria > Residuimicrobiales > Krinioviventaceae > JAJRST01. The sequence continues at coordinate 1,308 of JAJRST010000442.1, forward strand.
CCAATGAGGATTCGGCTTTGATTACCGCGGAAATGCCCGGTCTCGATTCCAAGGACATCAATCTCTCCATTCAGGAACAAAGCCTGATCCTTGAAGGAGAGCGCAAACCGCACGAGCTAAAGGAAGGCGAACGCTTTCATCGTCGTGAACGCGGTTTTGGTGAATTTAAACGGGTCATTCAACTGCCGTTTCCGGTCAACGCCGATAAAATCGAGGCGCATTTCAAAAACGGCGTTTTGAGCGTCACCTTGCCGAGGGCGGAAGAAGACTAACCCAAGAGAATCGAGATTAAATGAGCTTGGCATTTAAAGGAGGTGATCATCATGGCAGAAGCAAAATCATTGCAGAAAAAAGAGGCGGACAGCCTTGAAAAAACAGAGCGCACTCGCTCGGGCAAAGTATTTACTCCGGCGACCGATATCATTGAAACCGGCAGCGCCATCATTGTGTTGGCCGACATGCCCGGCGTCGACGAGAAAAGCATTGACATCACCCTGGAAGACAACCAGTTGACGATTCAAAGCAACGTCGAATTCGAAAAGCCGAAAGATTACCACTTGCTGTACTCTGAATACGACGTCGGCGACTATTATCGTTCGTTCAGCCTGAGCGACGCGATTGATCGTGATAAAATTGAAGCGACCTATAAAAACGGTCTATTGCGCCTGACGCTGCCGAAAGCGGAAAAGGCCAAAGCGCGTCAGATAGCGGTAAAGGCGGAATAAATCGGAAAGGAGGGATGAACAATGGCAGTCAAAGATCTAGTTCCGACGTTTGGCAAAAGACGTTTGCCGATACAGAAATTTGACGACGACAGTCCCTTTCAGTTGATGCGACGAGAGATGAATCGTCTGTTTGACAACTTTTTCCATGACTTTCGGCTGACGCCGTTCGGCGAGGACCTGGCGTGGAACTATCCGCGAGTCGATATAAAAGAGAACGACAAAGAGGTGATCATTGAAGCGGAGCTTCCGGGCATGGATGAAAAGGATATTGACATCTCGCTGTCCGACAATGTGCTGAGCATAAGCGGCGAAAAGAAACAGGAAAAGGAGGAGAAAAAAGGGAAATATTATCACGTGGAGCGCTCGTATGGTTCTTTTCACCGGGAAATACTTTTGCATTGCGAGGTCGAGCAAAACAAAGCGCAAGCCTCTTTTAAAAAAGGCGTACTAAAAATCACGCTGCCGAAAACGCCAAAGGCGCAGCAAAAAGCAAAAAGCATTCCCATTCGAATCGATTAATAACCCGACGCCTCGCCATTGCGAGGCGTCGCTTTATTTCTCGAGAGACAGGCTGCAATTGGAAAAGCAAGGAGGAGGACTAAAAAATGAAAACGAAACTTTTCATTCTGGCTCTTTCGGCAATGCTTGTTTTATCCGGCTGCTCCAACAGCGAGAAAAAGGCGGATGCAACACCGCCCAATCAAGACAAGGCAGCCGCGCAAGACACTTTGGTCGTGAGTGCAGATACGCTTCATTCCAATGTACAGGCGCAATCCGATATGGCGCTTGCTAAAATTGAAAAGGAGATCGCCCAGGAAGCCGTTATCGCACTGCAAAAGACCAAGGATGCCGTAAAGGCCCTCGAAAAAAACAAAACCAAACAGGCGTACAAAGATCTTGAAACGGCGCTTGGCAAGCTTGAAATTCTGCTGACCCGGGAACCGGACCTAAAGGTCGTTCCCGTTGATGTGAAAGTGCAAATCACCGAATTAAAGACCGACCTGGAAACCATAGAGGCGTCTCGCAGAACAGTGAAACGCCTGATCAAGGAAGGAAAGTTGCAGGCGGCGCGAACGATTCTGGACAATCTTGTCAATGAAGTTAACATCAGCGTCTATCAACTGCCGCTGGCAACCTACCCCGAAGCCATCAAGGTTGCCGTCAAGCATCTTGATCAGGGGAAAACCGAGCAGGCCAAAAACGTGCTGGACACGACTCTCGGCACGCTCATCGTCACCGAGACGGCCATTCCGATCCCGGTCATCAATGCGCAGCTCATGGTCGATATTGCGGCGGACAGTGTGGAAAGCAACAGCGAACTGGCGTTGGAGCTGTTGCGGGAAGCGCAAGACCAACTCGGACTGGCCGAGGCCCTGGGCTACGGCGACCGAGATCGCGAATTTGCCGAGATAAACGAGGATATCGAGGCGCTCAAGAAAAAAATCAACAACAAGGAAAAATCGAAGGATCTCTTTGACAGCCTCAAAGTGCGCATTCGGAAATTCAAGGAACGTATCTCGTAAGCAGGACGCAATGTCATGGCAGCCCGGTCGCGCTCCCGGAGCGGACGGGTTGCCTAACCTGCATTATTCATAAAACCAGGCCTCGAAGACTCCAAGACTCTAAGAAACATTGCCTTACACACAGGAAGGCGTTAGGAGAATATTTTAGAAACTATTTGTTTTATGTATAATACTATTGTCTTAATTCTATTGTTTTTGAGCACCTTCGAGACTTGGCGACTTTGAGGCGAATGAATTTTCCAGGCTAATAAGCTTTAGTGTCTTAAAAGTTGATTTTTGACC
>JAJRST010000030.1 GCA_024278645.1 bacterium
AAAAAAAAAGAGTCGAGCCTTTGGCAACGGCTCAACTCTTTTATTATATGAACAAGAATATAAAGCTATTCTTATTTTTCTTCGTCTGCTTTCTCAGAGTCGGCGGGCTTTTCTGCTTTTGCCGGCTCGGATTCCGATGCAGCCTCCGCAGGTTCAGAGTCGGCGGCCGCTTCGTCTGCAGGAGCTTCTGCAACAGGAGCCTCCTCTGCGGGAGCTTCCTCGGCGGGCGCTTGCTCTGCGGAAACTTCCTCAGCGGGCGTCTCTTCGGCAGCCGCTTCTTCAACAGCCGGCTCTTCGGCGGGCGTCGCATCCGCTTCATCTACGGGAGCTTCTGCAACAGGCTCCTCGGCGGCAGGTTGTTCAGCCGGAGATTCCGTCGCTTCAACGGCCGCTTCGTCAGCCTCAACCGCCTTGGCTTTCTCCCTTTTCGCCTTTGCCTGACCGCCGCTCTTACGTTCGGAAAGCACGATCTTTTTGTTTTCCTTGTTGAACTCGATAACCGTGAGCTCCAGGACGTCGTCGATCTGATAATGTTCGGCCGGCTTTGACATGTTTTCCTGCGCCAATTGCGACATGGGCACAAAACCGTCAACGCCGTCCGGCAGCTCGGCCAGCAGGCCTTTTTCAATCAGACGCACCACCTTGCCTTTTACCACGGTTCCGGCTTTGTAGGTGTCTTCAAAGGTGTCCCAGGGGTTGTCCTGCGTCTGCTTGTAGCCGAGAGAGATGCGCCGGTTGTCACGGTCAACGTTCAACACAATGACGTCGATCTCGTCGCCCTTTTTCACAACTTCTCCGGGGTGGCGAATCTTTTTGGTCCAGGAGAGATCGGAGATGTGGATGAGGCCGTCAATGCCCTCTTCCAGCTCCACAAAGGCGCCGAAATTGGTGAGATTTCTCACAATGCCGGTGTGACGCGAACCGATGGGGTACCTTTCGGCCAGCGAATCCCACGGGTCCGGTTCGAGCTGCTTCAGGCCCAGGGATATCTTGCGTTCGTCCTTTTGGATGTTCAGCACTTTCGCTTCCACCATCTCGCCGACGGCAAGAATCTTGGAGGGATGTTTGATGTGCTGCGTCCAGGACATTTCTGAAATATGAATCAAACCTTCAACGCCCTTTTCCAGCTCGACAAAAGCGCCATAGTCGGAAAGACTGACGACTTTGCCGCGCACAGTCGAGCCGACGGGGTATTTTTCTTCAACGTCTTCCCATGGATGAGGCTGGAGTTGTTTGAGTCCAAGAGAAATTCTGTCTTTCGCCTCGTTGTAATCCAAAACAACGACTTTGATTTTTTCGTCAAGCGCCACGACTTCCGACGGATGCGACACGCGGCCCCAGGAGAGATCATTAATGTGCAACAAGCCGTCGACGCCGCCCAGGTCGATAAACACGCCGAAATCGGTGATGTTCTTGACAATGCCCTCGAGTATCTGACCGCGTTCCAGTTCGGCGAGAATCTTTTCCCGCTGGCCCTTCATCTCCTCTTCAACGAGGACGCGATGCGACACGACGATGTTCTTGCGCAGGTGGTTGACTTTGACGATCTTGAAATCCATTGTCTGGCCGATCAACGCGTCAAAATCGCGAATCGGTCGAACGTCAATTTGCGAGCCGGGCAAAAAGGCATCCACGCCGCCGAGATCGACGACAATGCCGCCCTTGATACGGCGCACGCATTGACCCTGAAGGATATCGCCCTTTTCGTAGGATTCGATAATCTTGTCCCAGGTGCGCATAAAATCGGCTTTTCTCTTGGAAAGCACCAAAAAGCCTTCCGAGTCTTCGATCTCATCAATTAAAACCTCGACGTTGTCGCCCACCTTGACCTCTTCGATGTCATCGAATTCATCCACCGGCACTGTGCCTTCGGACTTGAAGCCAATGTCGACCGACACCTCTTTGTCGCCGACGGCCAGCACCTTGCCGACCACGACCTGTCCGGCCTTGAAATCGACCAGCGTATCTTCGTAAAATTTCGCCAGCGCTTCAAACTCCTCGTCGCTGTATTCCTGTTCCAGCTTGTCGAGTTCGTCGGCGCTTGTGTAGACTTTGCCCTGCTCCAGTACAATGGGATCCTTTTTTGTCGTTTGCGGTACGACATCCGGAGCCGCGGCCGTTACAGGGGTTTGGGTTGATTCACTTGAAACGGCTTCCGCCTGCACGGGTTCAACCTGCGGTTGCTCCTCGGCTGCAGCACCATTTTCTGCATTTTCAAGTGGTTTAGGGTTCAAAGCTTCATCCATGGTTTAATTTATCCTCCTTTTGATTTATTTGCACCCCGTTACCGGGGATATTGTCAATCTTGAACGGGCAAAAGGACATTCTGCAAATAGTCGCGAATTTTCTCCATTTGCCACATAGGCGTGGACGCGCTGCCGCTGACGCCCACTGTCTCGGCACTGCCGAGCCATTTCAGGTCTATATCCTTCTCTGCTTCAATCCAGTAGGAAGAAGGGTTGACGCTTTTTGCGAGTTCGAACAACACGGCGGTGTTTGAACTTTGCTTGCCGCCGACTAGCAGTAAAACGTCCACCGAGGCGGCAAAATTTCGCAAATCTTCATGCTTGTTCATCACTTGCCGGCACACGGTATCCTTGACAACTATATCAGATGTAATTTGCAACATTTTTTCCATTAAATCAATGAATTTCCTGTGCGAAATGGTTGTCTGCGACACCAGAAAAATGGGTCTGGAAAAATCAATTTTATCAAAATCCTTTTCGGATGCAATGACGACTCCCTTGTTGTCGCAGTGGCCGTTCAGGCCGACAACCTCCGGATGACCGGGCTTGCCGATTATCACGATCTGCCGGCCGGCGTCGTACTCCCGGCGAATCATTTTCTGGATGGCGATGACTTTGGGGCAGGAGCCGTCAAACACTTCGGCGGCCGAGTCCTGCAGGGCTTGCATCAATTCTTCGGAAATGCCGTGCGAGCGAATGAACACCCGCTTCCCTTTAATGGTCGAGACATCGCCCCCTTCCACCTGCTCCTGTTCGACCGTCTCCAGCCCTTTATTTCGCAACCGCTCCACTTCGGCGTTGTTATGAATGAGCGGGCCGATGGAGACGATGTCGTTGTGATCCTGCAATCGGCGTTCAACCATGCGGATGGCTCGTTTCACGCCCCCGCAAGGGCCGGCATGGGGATCAATAATAATCTTCACGTCAGATCATGCTCCACGTTTTCTGGCTTTGTTGACAATAAAAGCGACCTGCTGCTCAAGGGTCATGGCCGAGGTATCGAGAACGATGGCGTCCGGCGCCTGGATAAGGGCGCCGTATTCACGCTGCCTGTCGCTTTCGTCGCGTCGTTGAATTTCCAGCATCAACTGCTGCAGATCGACCTGCACGCCCTTTTGCAGCAATTCCTTTTGGCGGCGGCGCGCGCGCTCTTCAATCGAGGCGACCATGAATATTTTCAACTCGGCGTCCGGAAAGACCACGGTGCCGATGTCCCGCCCTTCGGCGACGATGCCGCCGTCCCTGCCAAGGCGCCGCTGCTTTTGCACAAGAATCGTTCGCACCGCCGGGTTGGCGGCCACCGGGGCAATGTTTCGCGTCACCTCCGGCGTACGAATTTCATCGGTAACGTCGCGGTCGTTGAGGAACACGCGCTCGCGCCCGGAAAAATCAAACCGGATATCCGCGGCCCTTGCCGCCGCGGCGGATGCGGCCGGATCAAAAGGGTC
>JAJRST010000031.1 GCA_024278645.1 bacterium
CCAGGAAACGCCGCTCGTCTACTCGCTCGACCTGGACGCCTACTATGCCGACAAGGATGTCGTCGAGCTGGCGAACCGGTTCTTTGACGGCATCGATTTGCCGGTGGCCGACATTCTCAAAAACAGCGATTTGTACGAGCGGGACGGTAAAAACCCGCACGCATTCAGCACGGACATTGATCGCCAGGGCGATGTGCGTATTCTGTGCAACGTTAAAAATAATGAACGCTGGATGGAGACCATGTTGCACGAACTGGGTCATGCCGTGTATGACAAATACCACGATCCGAAAATGCCGTTTTTGCTGCGCCAGCCGGCGCATCAATTCACCACCGAAGGCATCGCCATGTTTTTCGGACGTTTGAGCCGAAACCCATACTGGATGCAGCAGATGCTCGACCTGTCGGACCAGGATCGGGACGAGATCGCCGGCGGCGCCGGAAAATATATGCGGCTCAAGCAACTCATTTTTGCCCGTTGGGCCATGGTCATGTACAATTTTGAAAAAGAACTCTATGCCGATCCGGACCAGGATTTGAATGCAAAGTGGTGGGAACTGGTGCGGCGTTTTCAGATGCTGAAAAAACCGGCGCATCGCGACGCCCCCGACTGGGCGGCGAAAATACACATCGCCTTGTACCCGGTCTATTATCACAATTATATGTTGGGCGAACTGTTCGCCTCGCAGCTTCATCACTACCTGGTGCATGAACTGCTGAATCGGGAAGACGACGATGGCGTCAGTTACGTCAATGAAACCGCCGTCGGCGGCTATTTACGTAAAAACGTTTTCGAACCGGGATCGGTGCAGCCCTGGAATGTGATGATCGAAAAAGCCACGGGCGAACCGTTGACGGCCAAATATTTTGTTGAACAATTTATCAGATAGAATTCCGGGCGGCGCAAAGCCGTCATTCCTCTTGATCAGGCAACTATGACGCATTGGAAAATCATCGAAGCGCTAAGGGACGGCCTTGTAAAATACAGGAATCCTTTTGCCGGCACTGAGGCGTGGTTCACGCCCGGGCGACGTCACCGGCCGTTTCACACGGATCGGAAACGAAAAGCGGCGCCGCTGAACGTGCAGCAGCCGCAGAACTATTGCGCCTTTTGTCCGGCGCATTATCTGCAAACGACGCCGGAAAAGTCACGCCTGGAAAAGAACGGCCGGCAATGGCGCCTTTTCGATCGGCCGACGCCGGATCATGTTTTTCAACACAAGGCCGAGTTCCGGCGAATCGGCAATTTGTTCGAAATCATTTCTTTTGATTACTGGCGAATAAATTACGGCTGCTCGCTGAGCAAACAAGACCGCGAGCATCAACAGGCCTACTTGTCCAGCGCAACGGGTCGCGAGCACATCATTGCGCTGCTCGAATACAAACGAAAAAGCATTGGCGGGCCGGCGTTTCGGCGCAACGACATGGAACAATTGCAGCGGCTTTCCGCCTCTTTTTTCGGCGGCGCCCACGAGCTGATCATTCCGCGACGCCATTATGTCGACGACGCCAGGGACACGTCGCAATTGTGCGGCAGTGGCGATCTATCATCGCAAGAACATTTTTATTATTCCAAGCTGACGATTCACTCGCTGATCGAGATTTACAGGAACAACCCGTTTGTACAATTCGTTTGCGTATACACCAACTGGCTTCGCGACGCCGGCGCCTCGTTCGAACATTGTCACCGGCAGCTTATCGGCCTGGATTGCCACGGCGCCGAAATCGAACGCGGTCTGAAACGGGCGACGACGACGCCGCGCATCTTTGACGATTACGCCATGCACCTGGCGCATGAACGCGGCTTTGTAATTTGCGACAATCAACATGCCGTCGCCATTGCCGATATCGGCAGAGCGTTTCCGGCGGTTGCTGTTTTTTCCAAAAGTGCAAACCTCCGTCCCGATGAGCACACGGCTGCTGAAATTCGCGGCGTATCGGATGTTGTACACGCCGTTCACGCGGCTTTTGGCCGGGAAAAGCCGCTTAACGAAGAATGGTACTATTCGCCGCCGTCGGCAATAACGCGCCTTCCCTGGTACATCATTTTAAAATGGCGCAACCACCGGCTTGCCGGCATCGAAGGCATCACCGGCTTGTACCCGAATGAATTCAGTCCGCTTGATATCAAGGAGATGTTGCTGCCGCGGCTGTTCGACCTCCGCCGGGAACAGCGTATCGCCAGGGTCAACATTGGCGATGAATGCAAAAAGGATGACGCCGCGCTCAATTACTGGCGCGCCCGGCCCGGCGTAAAAACTTCTTGATAATCGAGGCAATTTAAAATATATTAAAACTCGTATTTACCCGACGTTAGCGTATGTTTACAAAAAAGATTTTAATTATTTTCAGTTTTGCCGTTGCCGCCTTGTTTGCGGCATGCGAGAATCCCTTTGCCACCCGGGATCCCGAACCGCCCAAGACTGGACAATCCAACTGGATTCAGCCGACGTCGCCGAACTATGTGCTGGTCAATTTAAAAAATGCGGTTTCGGAAAAGAACAAGTCAAACTATTTACGCTGCCTGGCGGATACCGGCGTTTCCAATCGTCAGTTCAAATATTTCGCCGACCCGGCGGTTATGAACGCCAACCCCGGCCTGTTCGATCGTTGGGGAAAGGAAGAGGAAACGAATTACCTGAATCAACTCTATTCGGCATTACCAAAAGATTCGACAATAGCCGTCTCCTTTAACAGGCTAAAGGAGACGACGTTTCAGGACTCGGTCATCTTGCTGCAAACGTATACACTCGATTTTCACGAAAAATGCCCGTCTGAGGGGTGTATGCGAAACATGGAAGGACAGGCCGAATTCAGGCTGCTGCGAACCGAAGACGATTTGTGGTACATCTATCGCTGGAGCGATTATTCGACAAGCGACAGCCTGACCTGGAGCGACCTGAAAGCGCGGTTTGGCAAATAACAGGCATCTATTTTTATGAGACGAAAGATTCGTCAGACACAACGAAAAAAAAGCACTCTCCGTTGGCCAAAACTGCGTTGGCCGTCGTTGAGCCGTAATGCCTGGATCCTTTTGCTTTTGGCCTTTTTGTTATTGATGTTCAATCTATTTATTATTCCCGAACGTAAAAAGCCAAAAGTGAAACAAGTCAGCAGGAGCAGGGCCGTCGAAATCAACCTGGCGGTGAATGATGTATTTGCGCAGTTTGACATTCGTGACGAACAAATCGCCGTGCTGGACAGCGTGGTGTCGGTCAAAATTCCGCAAAAATTTCACTTTTTTGGGCTTTATTCCATATTACGATCCAGACTTGACGAAATCAACGCCGCCATTCTGGACTGCCGCAAGACCAACGCCGGCGCCATTTTGATGGTCGTCGGCGACAAAAACATCCCCGTCGAAAGCTACCTGTTTGTGACCTCAAAAAGAATCCCGCAACGTCGCGGCAGGGCGGCTATTATCATCGATGATTTTGGCTACTCGTACAACGCCATTGCGCGCGAAATCTTGACCATGAACGTCCCGCTGACGATTTCAATTATCCCCGGCCTGAAAGCGAGCAAGAAAATTGCCGACATCGCCCGGGTGCACAAAAAGGAAATTCTCGTTCACATGCCCATGGAACCGTTGTATGAAAAGTATGACGACACCGGCTTTACCCTGGTCGTCGGCCAGGACCCGGGCATAACCTCGCTTCGTATTCGGCAGGCGTTCGTGCAGTTGCCTTTGGCCGTCGGCATGAACAATCATCAGGGATCAAAGGCGACGGTTGACCCGCAATTGATGCAGATTGTCATGCGCACGCTGTACAACATGAACAAATTCTTCATCGACAGCCGCACAAATTCGCAAAGCATCGCCTACCGCGTGGCGCGGGACATGCGTGTAAAAACCAATGTCAGCAATTTTTTCATCGATGCAAAAGACGAGACGGAATTTATCCACAACAGGTTTGAGCAACTGGCGCAAAAGGCCAAATCCGACGGCGGCGTCATCGCCATCGGACATCCGCACCGCAAAACCTTGAAAGCGTTGCAGGAGATGATTCCCAGGCTGGAGGCGATGGGCGTCACATTCGTTTATGTATCCGAGTTGGTAAAGTGAATTATTGTAAAGAAAGGGAACCTCATGGCTCGTCTCTCACTGTGTTTGAACCAAGTCGCCCGTATTCGGAATTTGAAAAAGGGCAAGAATCCGGACCCCGCGGCCGTGGCCATCGCGGCTGAAATGGCCGGCGTGGACGGCATTGTCGTCAATCTGCGCGAAGACCGTTCCGACATTACCGACCGCGACGTGACCATCTTGAAAGAGATCGTGCAAACGCATCTTAACCTGGCCATCCCCATGAATGATGAAATGATAAAAAAAGCGCTGAACTGGCTGCCGGACATGGTCACGCTGTTGCCGTCGGCCGGCGACAAATCGGACGCTTCTCTCGATGTCTCCACCACGCTGCCCTATCTTGAAGACGCGGTGAAAACGTTGCGCGCCAACAATATTGTCGTCGCCATGCTCATCAACCCGGACGCGCAGCAGATTCGCGCCGCGGCGCGAGCGCAAACCGACTATGTGCAGTTCAACACCGCGCCGCTCTTTAAAGTGGATGACCTGGGCGCCATGAACGACATGGTGGAGCAATACCGCTCCGCCGCCATTACCGCCAACAAAATCGGCATGCGCGTTTCGGCGGGGCGTTCGCTGACCTTTTCATCGCTGCGTGACCTGGCGGAGATTAAATTTATCGAGGAGTTTAACATCGGCTGGGCCATTATCTCTCGTTCCATGTTGGTCGGCATTGAAAAGGCCGTGCAGGATTTTAAAAAAGCGCTTGAAGGATAACTAGTTGAAAAGGAAACAAACGATGAAGTATCTGGTGCTCATTCTTCTGTTGTGTACAGCTTTACCGGCAGCGTCGCGCCCCATGACTGTGGACGATTTATGGGCGATGAAGCGAATCGGAGCCGTACAACTCTCCCCGGACGGCAATTGGCTGGCATTTACATTGACGGTATATGATATGCAAAAAAACAGCGGCAAGACCGACATCTGGCTTTTGCCGAGCACGGGCGGCGAACCGCGGCAGCTCACTTTTCATGAAAAAAGCAGCCACACGCCGCGTTGGAAGCCCGACGGCGCCGGCCTCGCCTTTTTATCCGCCCGTTCCGGCGTGCAGCAAATTTACTTTCTGCCCATAGACGGCGGCGAAGCGCGGCCCCTCACGGATTTTCCCGTGGACGTGGAAAACTTTATCTGGTCGCCGAGCGGCGAAAAAATCGCCTTTCAGGCGACTGTCTACGCCGACGCCGCATCGCTGCAGGAGAGCGCCGACCGCGACAAGGAAAAACAGGAATCGCCGGTGCAGGCCAAAATTATCGACCACCTGTTGTTCCGCTCCTGGGATCGCTGGACCGACGGCAAACGAACGCACGTTTTTGTGTGCGACGCCGACGGCGGCAATGCCACGGATGTGACGCCGGGCGAATACGATGCGCCGCCGCTGGACCTCGGCGGCCATCAGGATTTCGTCTTTTCGCCGGACGAGGGCCATCTGGCCTATGTCAGCAACCACACCGACATGCCGGCGGCGAACACCAATAATGACATCTTTATCGTTCCTGTAGCCGGCGGCGAGGCCATAAATGTGACGGCGGCCAACGAGGCCGTGGACAACTCTCCTCTCTATTCTCCCGACGGCTCTATGCTGATCTACAAAGCCATGGCGCGCCCCGGCTTTGAGGCGGATCAGTATGAAATTATGCTGCGCGATTTAAAAAGCGGCGAAACCGTATCCCTGACCGACGAGCTTGATCTTACCCCGGGCGAGGTGATCCTGTCGCCGGACGGCAAAACGCTCTACTTTAACGTCCGCGAAAAAGGTCGACGCCCCATTTACAGCCTCGACATAAAGAGCCAAAAACTGCGCAAACTGGCGGCCGAAAATGTCAACAGCAACCTCATCATCAGTCCGGACGGTGCAACGCTCTATTTCAAGAAACAATCGAATGTCATGCCGAACGAGATTTTTGCCCTTGATGTGAAAAAAGGATCGCTTGAACAGCTCACCTTTGTGAACAAATCACTGCTCGACGAGTTGCAAATGAATCCGGTCGAAGACTTTTGGTTCACTTCGTTTGACGGCAAAAAGGCGCACGGTTTTCTGCTCAAGCCTCCCAATTTCGACGCCACTAAAAAGTATCCTCTCATCTATCTCATTCATGGCGGCCCGCAGGGCATGTGGAGCGACGACTTTCACTATCGCTGGAATATCTCACTGTTCGCCGCGCCCGGCTATGTGGTGGCCGCGGTCAACTTTCGCGGCTCCAAGGGCTACGGCCAGGATTGGTGCGACGCGGTCAGCAAGGACTGGGGCGGCGGTCCTTACAAAGACCTGATGGCCGGCCTGGATTATGTGCTCGACGCTTATGATTTCATCGACGACGACAAGATCGCCGCCGCCGGGGCCAGCTACGGCGGCTTTATGATCAACTGGATCGCCGCGCACACCGGCCGCTTCAAGGCGCTGGTCAGCCACGACGGCGTCTTTGACCAGCGCAGCATGTACGGCGGCACGGAGGAGCTGTGGTTTCCGGAGTGGGAGTTCGGCGGCACGCCGTACGAAAAGCCGGAACTGTATGAGAAATGGTCGCCCTCCACTTTTGCGGCCAATTACGCCAAATACAAAACGCCGATGTTGGTCATTCACGGGCAAAATGATTTTCGCGTGCCGGTGACGCAGGGCTTCCAACTGTTCACCGCCTTGCAGCGCATGGGCGCGCCGTCGCGGCTTCTCTATTACCCGGACGAAACGCATTTTGTCACCAAACCTCAAAACGCAAAATTATGGTGGTCCGAAGTTTTTGCATGGATTGAGAAATGGATCAACCGGTGACCTTTGTGCGTATAACAAAAACAATAATGAAATAGTAAAAAAATTAAAGCTGTTATGAAAAAAAAACACATTGGCTTCCATGCCGTCATCCTGCTCGTCTTTGTTGCATTGTTGCAATGCTCCAATCCTCTCAAGGATGAAAAGAGAAAAGAGCTGGTTCTCGTATTCATCGATGACTATCTTGTTGATACCGGGCGCTATGTATTTTACTGGAATGGCAAGGGCGACGACAACGAGTATGTCCTTCCGGGCAAATACATCATTTTGCTGGAAATCAAGAGCTGGCAGGATCAGGAGTGTGTGGATATCAAGGATGGCGGCAAAGCGGGGGAGAATGACAAATCGAGGTTCGAACCGGGCTATTGGCTCGACAACGACCTGCAGGAGCCTTTTCCGAATCCATTCCGGGTGAAATCGGGCGTCAATATTCCGATCCTGCTGTCGGCTCCTTCGCGAGTTAAAATATCAATTTACAAAGACTAGCCTGCATTATTCATGAAACCAGGCCTCGAAAACTCCAAGGCTCAAACAAACAATACCTTACACACAGGAAGGCATAAGTAGAAAGTTTTAGAAACTATTTATTGTTTTGTTTATAATAAATTCTATTGTTTTTGAGTACCTTCGAGACTTGGCGACTTTGAGGCGAATGAATTTTCCAGGATAGAAAAGCCGACATTCAAGATGCAACAAAACAAAAATGCACAACTCGGTTAAAGTTGAGGGAGATGTTAATATGATAAAAATGACGGACGACCCCATACAATGGGAAAGCCTGGTCGACAGACAGGTTCAGCTTTGGCATAAGCATGACGAAGAAAAACTCGAGAGGTCAGGGTTAAAAATCTCACCCTGGGATACGGCGCATATTACCATTTCGCGAGCTTATGGCGCGCGCGGCTACCGCATCGGGACGATTATAGCTGAAAAATTAAACTGGGAAGTTTATAGCCGGCAGTTGGTCGAGTTTATCGCCGACTCGAGCAACTTGAGGCATAAGGTGGTCGAAGATTTTGATGAAAAGAAAAAAATGCAAACCCTGTCGCAAACGCTCTTTGATCCCAAAGCTTACTCTTCCGACAAACACTACCGGCATCTCGTCCAGGTCATTCTTTCCATTGCCGAACACGGCCGGGCGATTATTGTCGGACGAGGTGCGAACTTTATAACCGATCGCGACAAAGGGTTGCATGTACGCGTTACAGCTTCTCTCAATCATCGCATTGAAAGATATGCCAACAAGGAAAAAGTATCGTTCAAAGAGGCAAAGAAAAAAGTGGAAAGCATGGATCGCGAAAAAGCCGAATATATTGAGCATTATTTCAAGGCCGACATCGCCGATCCGCACAATTACGACCTGGTGATCAATGTGGAGCATCTCACAAACGAGCAGGTCGCCGACATCATTATTTCCGCGCTTGAAGTCAAGCTTGGCGCGCCAAGGCCGCAAAGAACAATGGCGGACGGCTCGATCGACCAGGAATGATCGAGGGGAGCCGTTCTCACTTTCCTTTTATTCTACTGTTTATAAAGTCGACAACCCCTTGATAAACCGCCTCCGCCATCTGTTTTATGAAATCCGCATCGGCAAGCATTAATTCTTCATCCGGGTTTGTCAAAAAGCCGCCTTCCACCAAGGTGGTTAGAAATCCCGTCGAGTTGGTGACGTAATAGGAATTGTAAATGCGTCCATAAGGCGCCAGACCCAAATTGACCATGTGCGGATATATGGCCCACGACAACTCGCGGTTTTGCGACAGGGTAAAGTAGGTGCTCGTCCCTCGCGCCGCCAGGGCGTTGCCAAAGGGCGTGACACCGTTGTTATGCAGCGAAATAAAAAAGAGCGCGTTCGCCGTTTCCGCTCGCTTGATTCGCTGCGGCAGCGACACGGTTTCGTCGCCCTCACGCGTCAACATGACGCGGGCCCCGTTTTGTCGCAACAGGTCGGCAAGCCTCTCGGCCCACTGCCGGTTCACATCTTTTTCCATCACCCCCAGGGGGCTGACCGCGCCGGTTTGCTCTCCGCCATGCCCGGGATCAATGGCAAAAATCAAATTCTCGACCGGGTTCTCGGGATTGATGAACGGACGTCGCCGAATGAGAAAATGCAGGGCGCCGTCCTTGTAAAAACAGCGATAGCCCCAATTATTTTCCTGCGCCAGTTCGACATTCAATTGAAAAACATATTCATCCGTCTGCTTTAGGCTCAGTCTCCGGATATCGATGTCGCCGTTCGGATAGGATATCCAATGCGACGACTGTTGTGCGCCCATAACTTGCAATTGCAATTGCAGGGGAGACTCGGATTGTTCTATAAAAAAGGGCGCCGGGCGCTCGATGCTCATGGTGAGACGCAGCCAATCCTTGTCCCAATCAATCTGCGGCGCGCCAATCTTTGTGCGCGGCAGCGGCGATCCCCAGGGCAGCAGCCGAACATCCTCAAGATCGATGTACCCCACCCTGTTCTCAAGATCAATTTTATAACGTCCCATTTGACGTCCGGTAATATGCACAACAACGCCCTCGGGAATACGCGCTGCCGGCAGGTATCCTTTGGCGACGCTGTGAATATAGGCGACATTCGTCACCCGACCGGTAAGCGGGATTTTCCCGGACAGCACATACAATTGCCCGCGAGCGACGGTTCGTTTTTTCTTGCCGTCCATTCCCTGAATCTCAAAGGAGATTTTCAGCGGCTGGTTTTCCGGCGCGTCGCCGACCCTGATGATGCCGTGATAGATGCCGGCGACGCCCTCGGTTTGCTCCGCCGCCAGTTCGACCATGGGAAAATTCTTGCCGATTTTCTCCACGCTGAACCTGGCATTGCCGCCCGGACTCGCCTTTAGCCTGACCGACAAATAATCGCCGCGCATGAGCCACACATCGCTGTCCGGCTCGATGAGTGCCTTGTCTATCCGCGTCGGTTGCGCGTCGAGCGACCTGAGAACCGGCGTGCGATAAATGAAAAGAATGTCCTGCACCATCTCATCGCCTTTTTTAGCGACGACGATTATTTCATTCATGCGCTCCTTCAGGTTGACGCGTGTAACAAACGATCCTTTGGGAAAAAGATTGATGCGTCGGTCGTTGATGGTGACAAGGGCGCCGGGGTCGGTATGGCCGGAGATGCGAATTCTGTCGGCATTGATGGTATCGCTGGGCTGCGGAAAGGTGATTTCCAGATGGAGCGGCTGCCGCGTTTCCTGCGCAAACAGCAATGATGCCAATAAAAGAAAAAGAAAGCAAGGTTTGAGATGCTGCAACAAGTTCTCCTGTTCTTTGTTAATTATTCCATCAATTTATGACGTCGCCCGCCAAAGGCCCTGTTTAACGAAAGTCTCCGTCAAGCTGATAACCGCCCCAAAAAGCCGGATGCGGATTGATTTCATCGTGCACCACCCGCCGCGCG
>JAJRST010000443.1 GCA_024278645.1 bacterium
GCCAGCGAGCGAACCGAGGTTCGGATTCTCTACGATCGGGACAACCTGTACATCGGCGTTTTATGTTTCGATTCGCAGCCGGATAAAATTATCGCCAATTCCCTGGTGCGCGACAGCAACATGGAAGGGGACGACCAGGTGACCATTGTCATCGATACTTACCTGGATCACCGTACAGGTTTTGTCTTTGTCACCAACCCACACGGCGCTCGTCTCGATGCTTTTCAGTACGCCCCGGAAAGGGAGCCGAACGTGAATTGGAACGGCGTGTGGGATGTACGGGCGAAAATCACATCCGAGGGATGGCAGGCTGAAATCCTCATTCCTTTCAAAACGCTGCGTTTTCACAATCGCAAGGAGCAGGTCTGGGGAATCAATTTTCAACGCATCATCCAGAGAAAGAACGAGGAAGACCTGTGGTCCGGCTATGCCTACAATGAAGGCATCACCTACCTTTCCTCGGCCGGCGAGCTGCACGGGCTGTTTGATCTCCGGCGCGGGCATCAGGTCGAATTTTTCCCTTATGGCAAGTTCGGCGTGCAGCAGCAAGATGCCGACAACCCATCGCAGGATATTCTTTCCAAAGTCGGATTCAACGTTAAATACGGCCTAACGCCGACCCTGACGGCGGATTTTACTGTCAACACCGATTTCGCTCAAGTGGAGGCCGATCGCGAGCGCATCAATCTCACCCGCTTTAGCCTTTACTACCCGGAAAAGCGTGAGTTTTTCCTCGAAGGCGCCGACATCTTTCGTTTCGGCTCCTATTACTCCGGCTTGGTTTTTTATAGCCGACGCATCGGCCTGTCCGGGGATGGGCGCGAAATTCCGATCCTCGCCGGCGCGCGTCTCACCGGCCGCGCCGGGAAATATTCCATCGGCGTGCTGGATGTACGGACGGGCGACAAGGACGACACGCCGGGCGCCAACTCTTTAGCGGCGCGATTTCAACGGGACTTTTTGCGCCAGTCCAAGGCCGGGATCATCGCCACGCAAAAACTCATTCCCGCCACCGGATATATCAATCGCGCCTTTGGGGTCGATCTCAATCTATATTTCACCAATTTTTTAGGCGATAAAAACCTGGCCATCGCCGGCTATATCGCCGGTTCCCGGACGCCGGGCCTGAAAGGCGACAACCTCGCCTGGCGACTCTTTATCGACTATCCAAACGACCTTTTTGACAACTATTTTTACTCCTTTGAGGTCCAGGATAACTTTAACCCGGAGGTCGGTTTTGTACGGCGCAAGAGCATTCGGCAAACCGGCGGTGCTTTCCGCTATACGCCGCGTCCCAACATCCCGGGCATACGCAAGCTGGTTTTTAAACCGATAGATATGGATTATACAACCGACATTTCCGGTCGTGTGGAATCGATTGACTATGAATTGCGTCCCCTGGGTTTCATGACGCAAAGTGGAGAGTTTTTTGAGTTCAATCTGCAACGGACCTATGAACGACTGGATGAGGATTTTAATATTTTTGACGATTATGTCATTCCCGCCGGCGATTACTGGTTCAACCATACGGAAATTCAATTTGAAACCAATCAGCGGCGAATGTTTTCGGGGGCGTTCTTTATAAACTGGGGGAATTTTTACAATGGCAAGCGCACTGTTTTTGACATGGAAAGCCTGATGAAAATTTCCGCCCATTTATCGGCCACGCTCAATTTTCGATACAATGACATTACCCTGCCCGACGGTTCTTTTCAGACGCAGGAGTGGGGCAGCCGCATCGGTTATGCTTTTACGACGCGGCTGGATATGCGTGCTTTTATCCAATGGAATAACGAAGACCGGGAACTGAACCTTAATTTCCGCCTGCACTGGATTCCGGCTCTCGGCAGCCATTTTTACCTGGTCTACAACCATTTGTGGGGCGCCGCCAACCGGCTGATGATATCCGAGCATCAGGTGTTCATTGTCAAGGCGGATTATTTGTTTCGATGGTAGGAATCCAATGCCGCCGCTTTTTATGCCATGACAAGGTTTTTAAAAGGAGAGTTATGTTGATCAATCGTTTTTTACTTTTTTCTCTTGCTGTTTTTGCCGTGCCGCATGTTTTTTCAGCGCCCTTGACGCTTGACGAATGTCTGCAGCGCGCGAGGCAAAACAGCTTTGCGCTCAAGGCCCGTGAGCGCCGGGTGGATGCGGCGCACAAGAGTTATCAGCTTGAACGATCGCGGGCTTTGCCGCAAATCTCCGGCGTGCTGTCCACGGAGCAGCGCTTGCTCGATCCCTACAGCTTTAACCAGACCCTGGCCCTGGCGCGGGCCGACTGGGCGTTGGGCGATCTGATTGTTAAAAAAGCGCAATCCGCCTCTTTTGAACGCGACGCCGTGCAGTCGGAGAAGGAGCAACAGGAGCTGGACGTCGTTCGCAGGACATCGCTTCTTTACCTGGGAACCCTCTATCAGCAGAAACAGATCGAGGTGCTGCAAAATCGTCTCGAGCTGCTGAGGTCGCATCGCCAGGTGGCTTACGCTTTGTGGCAGGCCGGTTCGCGCACGCAGCTCGACCTGCTGCAGACCGATTCGCAGCTTTCAAAGTTGCAGGAGGAGTTGGCCTCGTTAAAGGCGAATAAAGAAACCTTGCTGCTTGAGTTGGCGCGTCTGCTGGGAATGCAGGACGCCGAGCCGGAGTTGGCCGTCCTGCCGGTCGATTCGATTCTGCAAAAACCGACGCCGGCTTTTGCCGCCGCCGATCTGCAACGGACGCCGCTCTTGCAGAGTCTGAGCTTTCGCATTCAGGCGCAGCATATCCGCATTCGCGCGGTGACGGCGCAGCAACTGCCGCGCGTCTATTTTGCCGGCGGCTTTATGACGGACAGGGATCCGACAGGCGACGGCAGCTATTGGCAATTGAACGCCGGCGTGCAGGCGCCGCTTTATCGTTTCGGCGCCTCGCGGTTGCAGCGGCAGCAAGCCTCGGCCCTCCTTTCCATGCTCGAAGAGCAGCGCCGCGATCTTGAACGAGAACTGGCGATCCGCGTCAATCGCATTCTGAAAAAGTTGGCAAGCTTGAAGGAGATACACGCCCTGCAGCAAAAGCGGTTGGCGTTGAACAAAGAGGCGTTTCAAATCGCCGAGGCCAATTACCAGGCCGGCCTGGCGACCAACCTCGACTACCTGGCGGCGCAGGAGCAATTGGCTGAAATTCATATCAGCATCCGGAAAACGCAATTGCAGTATGTGATGAATTTGATTGAATATTATGCGACGACGAATCAATTGGAAAAGCTATCCGCCCTGTGATTATCTTTACACAAGCGATTTGACGGGCGATCTGTTGAAAAAATATATTATTGTGATATACAAATGGTAATGTGTATATCATAATAAACAAGCAAGGCGCCAGGATGGGTGTAACTCATGAGTGCAACTTGCACCGGTCAGGCGTCGATGCGGCAATGGATTCCCGATAAACGTGACGTTCCTGGACGAATTAAGGGAAAGAGAAATTAATGGATTACTTTATTATATGAAGCAATTTAACCAACGAGGAAAAAATGAAACTCTCCCTCTTGCTGATTATTCTTTCATTGGCAATTTTATCCTGCCGGGAAACAAAGACGCCCGCGGTCACGGATATTGGCGCGGCGATGCGCATTAAAGCGGCGCCGGTGCTGCGCAGGGACATGATCGACACCGTGCGCATTTACGGCAAAGTCAAGCTGCGCCAGGAGGCGCTGCTGGCCTCGCAATTTGACGGGCGGCTGACTGATTTCTCGCTGCTCATGGGCGACCGCGTTCGCAAAGGCCAACGCATCGGCACGGTCATACCGCCGCAACGGGAGGCGCTGCTGCAAACGCTCTCCGTCCTGGACCCCGAAATGCGCCCCATCCTGGAAGAGCAAATCAAAACGATCCCATTGAAAAGCCCCATCGACGGCGTCGTGCTGGATGTCATGCAGCATGAGGGCGACGTGCTGCAAAAGGGAGAGACCATCGTACATCTCGGCGATCTGCGTCAACTTGATGTGCACGGCGATGTGCCGCTGCGTTA
>JAJRST010000444.1 GCA_024278645.1 bacterium
GTCGATAACCACGGCGGTCGAAAAGGGGATCTCTTCGCTGTAATGGCGAAATATCTGCTCGCGGATGAGCTCGCTGACAAAGAATCGCTCCGGATGCTCGGTCACCACATCGTCCGGGTAAAAGGGCGGGCCGTAGGGCAAAAGAGCGAGAATGGCCTGCATCAGCTCATCCAGATTGATGTTCTGCAGGGCGGATATGGGAACGATGTCGCTGAAATCATGCAGACCACGATAGGCGTCAATGAGCGGCAGCACTCTTTCCTTGTCAATAAGGTCGATTTTATTGATGCCCAAAATAACCGGCGCCCCGGCGGCCTTGAGCATCTCCAAAATCTCCACATCTTTTTTATTCGGCGTCGGCGACGCCTCCACCAGGAACAGGTTGACGTCGGAATCTTTTATGGCCGAGCGCGCGGCTTTCATCATCCATTACTGCAAGGTGTATTTGGGGTCGATGAGGCCGGGCGTGTCCAGAAATATTATTTGCGCATCCTCCCGGGTGTAAATGCCGAGAATGCGGTGCCGCGTGGTTTGCGGTTTTGGCGTAATGATCGACAACGGGAATTTCAGAATAGCGTTCGTCAACGTCGATTTGCCGACGTTCGGCTGTCCGACGACGGCGACATAGCCGGATTTAAAATTTTTATGTTCGGATTCCAGAGTCAATGGAAGCATCCTCAATTTCAGGTTATCATTGTTCAAACTCCAAGACTGACGCCGGTGGCCAGCGCGGCGCTTATCAGTTGATCGTCCCGTTGCACTTTGCGCGTTCTGCCGCCGATCTCTTCGATGGCCACGGAGGTAATTTCATTGCCGCGTAATGCCGCCATGCGGCCGAAATGTCCCCGGCGAACCATGTCCGCCGCGGCAACGCCGTAACGCGTCGCCAGCACGCGATCGAACGCTGTCGGCGTACCGCCGCGCTGCAAATGGCCGAGGATGGTGGCGCGCGCCTCCAGGCCGGTGACGTCCTCGATTTGAGAACACAGCTTTATGCTGACGCCGCCCAGGCGCAGTTTGTCCGGGCTGTCCTCGACGATTCTTTGCACGGTCAGTTCGCCTCCCCTGGGTTTGGCGCCCTCGGACACGGCGATGATGCTGAAACGGCGTCCCTTGTGACTGCGCTCTTTGACGCGCTCGGCGATGACATCGAGATCATACTCGATCTCGGGAATGAGAATGACGTCGGCGCCGCCGGCCAGGCCGGCCCCAAGGGTCAGCCACCCGGCGTAACGCCCCATGGTCTCCACCAGCATGATCCGGTGATGCGACTGCGCCGTGGTATGAATTCTGTCAATGGCTTCGGCGGCAATGGAAACGGCGGTGTCGTAGCCGAAAGTCACGTCGGTGCCGTACAAATCGTTATCGATTGTTTTGGGAACGCCGACAATCGGCAGCCCCTTGTTCATCAATTCCTTGGCAATGGCCATGGTGCCGTCGCCGCCGATGCAGACCAGCGCATCGATGCCGATGTCGCGGCAATTGTCAATCGTCTGCTCGGAATAATCCACGTAGTGCAGTGCGCCGTCCTTTTCGACGGCGTGATGAAAAGGGTCGGCTTTGTTGGAGGTGCCCAGAATGGTGCCGCCTTGCTGTAAAATGCCGGAAACAGCGTCCCAGTCCAACGGTTTGTACCGCTTTTCTATCAGACCTAAAAAGCCGTCTTCAAAACCAATAACTTGAATGCCGTCGTAACTGATCAGTGACTTTGTCACGGCGCGGATGACGGCGTTTAAACCCGGGCAATCGCCGCCGCCGGTCAACAGGCCGACGCGTTTGACGTGAGCGCTCATATTCAATCCTTGTGTTCAGTTTTTTTCTTGCCGTTGTCATTGCCGTTCCGTTTTGACGATGCATAGCGATCGGCATCCTCGTCGGCGGGCGGCGTAAACTCAAAATCCTCCAGCTCTTCAAGCGTGTATTTTTCATATTTGTTGGCATCGAGCTGAAGCGTCACCGATTCGTTAAAAACGTTGCACGCGCACACCCTGCCGACGCCGTTCGGCGTTTTATACCTGGAGCCGAGAGGCGGCAATTTTTGCGTCTGCGCTTTATAAAAATCGCGCTCATACATGAGACAGCAGAGCAGACGGCCGCACAACCCGGACAGCTTTTGCGGGTTGAGCGGGAGATTCTGTTCCTTGGCGCACTGCGTGGTAATGGGATCAAACTCCTTCAGCCAGGTTGTGCAACACAACTTGCGGCCGCAGGCGCCAAAGCCGCCGATGCGCTTGGCCTCATCGCGAACGCCGATTTGTCGCAGCTCGATGCGCACCTTGTAAATGCCGGCCAGGTCCTTGACCAGTTCGCGAAAATCGACGCGTTTTTCCGCGGTAAAATAAAAGGTGATCTTTTGACCGTCGAACTGGTATTCCACATCCACCAGTTTCATGTCCAGGCAATGCTCGCCGATTTTTCGGCGGCACAACTGGTAGGCGTCAAACTCCCGGCGACGGTTGTCGCGATACCGTTCCAGGTCCTGCGGCGTCGGTTTGCGAATAATATTTCGAATCGGCGCATCGCCTTTTTTTCGCTCCAGCAACGAGCCGATCTGGTTGACGACGCCAAGGTCCTCGCCCTTTTCGGCTTCGGCAATGGCGTAATCGCCGACGACAAAGGGGAACTGTTGCGGGTTATGATATATCTCTTTACGCTCCCCCTTGAACATCAATTCTATCATCATATCTAACGACCTCTTAATTTCATAATTTTTTGCAATTTTATCATCAAAACTAAAAGAATGAGATTTATATGAATGTTTCTTTCAATCATCGTCATGGATTTTTCAATCTCGGCGCTTGCGGCGTAAAAGTCAATGGACTCGAAGGCGCCGAGAAATTTTTGCAACGTTTCCATCTGGTCGATATTGACCAGTCTCTGTTCCGGGCCGCCTTCGCTGAGCAAGAGGGCGTCGCGGAACCAGATGAGCAGCAGGCTCAAAATATCCTTTATTTGCTTTTTGTCATAGCGTTTCGCCATGTCCTCGACGAGTTCGATTTGCGTTTTCTGGCCTTTGAGGCAGGCGCGCAAAAATTCCACGGCGTCGTTCCTGCTTTTTGTGAAACGGTCATCCATCCATTGCAGAGCGCGCCTGAAATTCCCCTGGCTCATTCCGGCAATCAAGCGGGCTTTTTCCGGCGCTTGCTGCATTTTTTCAACAAGCGCCAATTCAATTTCATTATCCGGCAGCGGCCCGAAACGAATCTCCTGGCAGCGGGAAAGAATAGTCGGCAGCATAGAGTTGACCTGCGAAGCGGTCAGGATCAGGTGCATGGTATCCGGCGGCTCTTCGAGAAGTTTGAGCAGCGAATTGGCGGCTTGCACGGTCATCCTGTCCGCCTCGGCGATGACGATGATGCGACGGCCCTCCAGCGGCTTCAGCACGGCGAGATGACGCAGCTCGCGTATCTGTTCGATGCCGATGGTCGGCGAGGCCCACGGTTTTTTGCGATTGTAGGGATTTTGCATAATGCTGTCCAGGATCGCCCGTTCCTCGTCGGTATTTTTAGCGGAAGAGGGAAAGAGAAAATTAAAATCGGGGTGTTGAAACGCATCAATTCTGCGGCAGTTTGCGCATTCGTCGCACGGCCTGTCGTCGCCGGTGCATAAAAGCGCCTTGGCGAACTCGATGGCCAGCGCCTCTTTGCCGACGCCCTCCGGCCCGGTGAACAGGTAGGCGTGCGATACGCGATTATTGCTCAAGGCCCGCTGCAAGATGCCCTTGACGCGATGTTGTCCTATGACATTGTCAAAGCTCATGACCGTAACCTCAACTGAGCCACTCCTCGGGATTCAGGTTCTTTGTGTTTTTCCATATCTGGAAATGCAGCACCGGTCCGCTCAGCGAGCCGGTGTCGCCGACGGTGCCGATCACCTGTCCGGCGCTGACTATATCCATGAGGTTCACGCGAATTTCCGCCAAGTGTGTGTATACGGTATAATAGCCTTCATCGTGGCTGATGATGATGATATTGCCGCGACCGCGCTGCCAGGTAATGGTCTCCACCTGGCCGGCGTAGACAGCCTTGACCGGCGTTCCGAGCGGCGCCTTGATTTCGATGCCAAGATTTTCGGTCACCGTTTTGAGCGTGGGATGTCTCTGACGCCCGAAATGGCTGACGATTTCGCCGTTTGTCGGCCACGGCAGCCTTCCCTTCATGGCGGCAAAACTATAGTCGCGCATGGGTTTGGGAACAATGTTTTGATGTGATATCTGACGCTGCTTTTCGACGCGGAGGCGCTCGCTCTTGGAAATATATCCCTTTATTTGTTCCTGGGCGGAGGCGAGCTCCTCAAGGTGCTGTTCCAGAAAGTGACGGTCCTTGCGAATGCTGCTCAGGTATTTCTGTCGTTTGGCACGGCTCTGTTTTAATTGTTCCGCGCGACGCTGTTGTTCGGCCAGCGCTTTTTCCCGCTGCGCCAGCTCCTGCTGCAACCGACGCTGGTCTTCCTCGAGTTGCTGCTTTTTGGAAATCAGCGACTTGAAATTGCGCATGTCATTTTGCGCAATCAGCTTTTCATAGCGCA
>JAJRST010000445.1 GCA_024278645.1 bacterium
CCCAAGCTCCAATATCCTCGTTTCTGGTTCCCAAGCTCCAGCATCCTGGTTCCCATGCTCCAATATCCTCGTTCCTGGTTCCCAAGCTCCAGCTTGGGAACCAGGAACGCCGCCGGTTCACGCCATCTGCGCCAGCGCCGCATCCGCTGATTTTTTTATTTTTGCAAAAGCTTGCTTTATGTCCGGCTGGCCAAATATCGAGCTGCCGGACACCAGCACGTCGGCGCCGGCCTTGACGACCAGGGGCGCCGTCGTCTCATCAATGCCGCCATCCACTTGAATATGAAAAGCCAGGTCATGGCGCCGTTTAAACTCACGCAGCGCTTTTATCTTTACCAATGTTTCCGGTATAAATTTCTGACCGCCAAAGCCGGGCTCCACGGTCATCACCAGAACCAACTCTACTTTGTGCAGCACCGGTTCCAGCAGGGTCACCGGCGTCGCCGGGTTCAGGGTCACGCCTGCTTTCAAGCCAAGCTGATGAATTTTATCGATCGTGGCCCACAAATGCGGGCACGCCTCCACATGGACGGTGATTTGATCGACGCCGGCTTCCTGGAAGGCTTGCAGGTAGTCGTCGGCGTTTTCGATCATCAGATGGGCATCCAGGGTCAAGTCGGTGATTTTGCGCACGCCGGCGACCACCAACGGACCGAAGGTGATATTCGGTACATAGTGACCGTCCATGATATCGAGATGGATCCAGTCGGCGCCGGCGGCTTGCACGGTCTCTATCTGTTCCTTCAATTTCGAAAAGTCGGCGCTCAGAATCGAGGGGGCCATTTTCACCATGGTATCTTGTCCTCCTGTCCTTGTGCCAGCGTACTGACAACGATATCGATGGTATCGCCCTTTGCAGCGCGCAGGCCGGGTTGCAGAGATTGAGCAATCACTTTATTGACGACCGCATCGTTTTTCGCCTTGTAGCTGACGCGGCCTTTTGTCAGGCGCGCCTTTTTGATCAGCAGATCGGCGTCTTCAACCGTTCTGCCGACCAGTCCCGGCACAAAAACATCGACCGGTTCCGGCCCAAGGCTGACGGTAATATCGATGGCGCTGCCGGCGCTGATTTCCGCATCAGGCTCGACAGACTGTTCCATGATGACGCCTTCGGGATAATAGACGTCAAACTCGTAGGTGATTTTTCCCAACGCCAGTTGGCCTTGCAACAAGACAAACCGGACGTCCCGCAAATTGGCCCCAACCAGATTCGGAACGGGCACGGGCTGCTTGCCCCTGGAAATCACCAGGTAAACTCTTCGCCCTTTTTTCACGAATGAATGGGCGAGCGGGTTTTGAAAAATAACAAAACCCGGGGGGACGTTATTATCGTATTTGGCCTCGCCCTCCTGGGGCACGAGATCGCTGCCGCGAATCATTTTTTCCGCAGCGGCAAAGCTGAGGTTGGTGACTTCCGGCACCTGAATGTGCTGCCAGTGCCGCGTGTAAAGCGGCATAATCAGAAAAATGAGCGCCAAATAAATGCCGGCCATAACCAGGCCGAAAACTAACAACTGACGCAGGACGCGGCCTTTGGTATTCTTGTTCGGTTTTCTTGCCATAGCTCAGAATCTCTTTATTAGTTTTGCCGCAAAACTGCCGTCTGTCTGATGCAGATGCGGCCAGGTTCTGACGAATCCATCTGTTGTTGCAAAGTCTTGTATGGCGGCGCGCTCGATCTTGAAATCGCTGTTTCGCTGTAAAAAATCGGCGACAATGTTTTCATTTTCATCCCGATCAATCGTACAGGTCGAATAGACAAGAACGCCGCCCGTCTTTACATGTTCAGCCGCTTTTTGAAGCATTTTGCTCTGCAGGATGGAAAGCTGTTCTATATCCGATTCGCTTTTTCGCCAGCGCAGGTCCGGTTTTTTTCGCAGCACGCCGAGCCCGGTGCACGGCGCGTCCAAAAGTACGATATCCGCCCGGCGCGCGGGAAAATGCAGCGCGTCGGCGACGACGCACGAGATCGAATCATGCCGCAGGCGCCGCGCCGCCCGACGAACCAAACCGGCGCGCGCCTTGTTTTTGTCGCCACTGACGACGGCGCCCCGATCGTGCAGCAACTCCGCCGCCAGCATCGACTTGCCGCCCGGCGCCGCGCACAGGTCAAAGACGACCTGTCCCGGCTGCGGGTCGGCCAGCACCACCGGCAGGCCGGCGCTGGCATCCTGGATAGTCATCAAACCTTCATTCAGCAACTGCTCACGAAAATCGAAATCGATTTTGCGAATGCGGATAAAGCCGGGAACCATGGACGGACGAAAATCCACATTGTTCGCTTTTAATTTTTCGATAAAGTCTTGCAGCGAAATTCGGGAACTGTTCGGACGCACCGACAGCTCGGGCGCCGCATTATTCGCCCGACACAGCGCCTTGGTCGTCTCAAAACCGAATTGATCGATCCAGCGCTTTACCAGCCATTGCGGATGCGACTCGACCACGGCGAGATATTCAACCGGCGTTCGCTTTGGATCCGGAAAGCGGATGGCATCCGGGCGCCGCGAAAAATTTCGCAACAGGCCGTTTATCACGCCGGTCCATCGATGCAGCTTGAGCGATCGCGCGATTTTGACGCTCTCGTTGACGGCGGCGAAAACCGGCGTGCGCATGTAATGCAATTGGTACAACCCTTCCCGGAGTATCCATCGCACCTCGGCGGGAAGCTGATCTTTTTTGCCGGTGAACAACCGGTCCACGATCCAGTCGAGCCGCTTTTTCCAGCGAATGACGCCTCGAACCAGTTCGCTGATAAAGGCGCGATCGCGAGGG
>JAJRST010000446.1 GCA_024278645.1 bacterium
AGGACGTCATCGACCAGGGCGATATGTTTGCCGGCAATATCAAAGCGATCTACCATTTCGAAAGCGTCTTTGACATTGGCAATGCGCTGATCGCGGTCGAACTTTGCTTGTTGGCTGGTGTAGCGAACTCGGCGAAGCGCGGGAATGACGTTGACATGCAGAACTTTTGCAATGCCGTCGGCAATCAAGCGAGCCTGGTTGTAGCCGCGCTCGCGCCGGCGGACCGGATGCAGGGGGACGGGTACAAGCCAGTCAATTTCTTGCAACGCCTTTATTCCACAACAGACGTGCGCCAATTCCCGGCCAAAGCGGAGGGCCAAAGCGCTCACGTCCCTGTACTTCATGTTGTGCACAAGCTTTTTCGTGTCATCCGAATATTCGAAAACGGCGAAGGACTGTTGAAAGTAGATCGGCTTTTGCAGGTCCAGGGCGTCGGACGCTACGATCGGGGATGACAATCTTGGCAGCCCTTCCCAGCACGTGGTGCAGACATGCTTCTCCTCATCGAGTCGCCGATCGCAGACCAGGCAAAATGGGGGGTAAATAAAGTCGATAATGGGGGTGAAAATAAAACGGGCCGGCAGCCATAAAGCGCGCCGGCCCAAAATTTCAACAAAACGTGACATGTTCTAAAACTTGAATACGAACACCATCTTGGGCTCGAACCGCTCCTGCGGTTGAAAAACGTTGCTGCCCGGAAAAGTCTCTTCAAAGGTCCAGATGTAATCGAGGTACATAATCATGAACGGATTGATTTTGTAGCCGGCGCCGACGCGGGCGATGCTCCGGTTGTCGAGCGTCAACACATCCCCGACATTGTTGATGCCAACCTTGTCATAGGTGGCGTGAACAGCCAGCACCGGCACAAGGTCCGGCGCATCCAACTCAAAGTGGAGAATGCCGCTCTCGCTGACATTATCCAAAAAGCTGTACATGCCGATCAGGCGAATACGATCGTCCAGCACCTTGCCCCAGAATTCGCCGAACCATCCGCGCGTTTCTTCCGTAATGCCCAGCAGCATATCTGTTTTGCGCATGCCGCCTTCCTGGTAACGTTGCACTTCATAAAAGGCGTCAAAATAGGAGGGCAGGAACTCTTTGCCCATCCAGCGGCGCTCGAATTTGGCGTGAAACTCCGCCAGGCCAAAAAGGCTGCCGACATCCGCGGCGATGCCGGCGAACTGCCCGACGCCGAATGTCCTGGTTTGATTTTCAAGATAAGAGTAGCCGTAGATTTGCGCCCAATCGTAGTAAAGATACAATCCAAAAGTGCTGTTTTTGATGATCGGCAGCTCGGCGTCAAAGCCATAGACAGTGGTCCCATCTTTGGACTCGGTGACGCCGTCGGGATCAAAGTCCTGGGCATAAGTGGCGCCGATGGTAAAATTTCGCAGAATAGGAATCGGCATCATTGTCCTGAGCGGACGCACATAAGCGCGACCGGCGACCAACTCGGCGCGGGCAAAGTTGCTGGTCAGTGATTCAAAGCCAAACAGGCCGAGGTCCAGATCAAAAGCGCCGCCAAACTTGCGGTTGTCCCACGATGCGGCGTTGCTGTAATAATTGACGATGGAGCCATGGCCGATCCTCGCCGCGTCCAGGGTTCCGGCGCGAATGTAAAGAGGATCAAATTTCCGTCCCCAGCGAACATAGCGAATCTGCTGCAACAATGCTTCCGGCCTGTTCCAATCTTCCTTGCGCAGTTCTCCCGTTTGCGAATTAAAAAGAAGATTGATATTGAGACCGACGCCCAGTTTACCAAAGGTGAATTCCGGACGAAGATGGATGTTGAAATAGGTGTTTGACCCTGTTTCGGAGGCGATCGTCGTTAAACCAATGCCGCCATAAAAAATATTGCTGCTGCTCCCCATGTAGGCAAGCCCGCCGTCGGATATTTGGGCAAATCCAAATGGAGCGCCAAGAAACAGAGCGATGATGACAACTGCTGACTTTTTCATAACATTCCTCCGGGTATTTGTTTTTGATTCGTTCTATTGGACGCCGGGAGTGATAAACACGTGTACGTACACGTAAAATAATTTGTTGCGTAATTATTTACCAGAGATCATCCATGCCGGGCGGGAGGTCGAAATGGGTCGCCCATTGAAAATGACCCCGCCCGCCCCGGGCCGCCGCCTTGTCGACGAGGAACAATCGCTTGTGCTCCAACTCTTCGGCGGCCAGGTACTCGAACATCTCCTTGACCTTGGCGCCTTTGGCTTTGCTTGCGGCATGGCGATAAAACTCGTAAGCCTTTTCTTCAGCCCGGATAGCGAGGTCCACCGCCTCCCTGGAGCTGATATCGGGCGACACCCGGTGCTTGCCGAGTTCATTCTGCTTTATATCAACCACCGGTTTTTGACCGTTTGAAAGCTGCTCATAAAGCTCGGAAAGATGGTCGAAATGACCCTGTTCAATGGCCGCCAGGTAGGAAAATTTATTTTTCACCGCCTCTTCGTTGACAATTTCAGCCATGGCCGTATAAAAATCAAAAGCGCCTTTTTCCCGACTGATAGCCAGGTTGATCGCTTCCAGGGGCGACAGTTCATTCTCCTCCGAGGAAGCCAGATCGCCGGAAAGCGCCCTGGCAAAAGCCTCGTTAAAGGCGGGCAGGTCGTCCGGGGTGCGCGAGGTGATGAGCTGCCCGTCGATGCAGACTTTTTCATCGACCCACTGCGCGCCTGCGTTTTTCAGATCATCGCGAATGCCGATATAGCTTGTCATGGCAACGCCCTGCACCACGCCGGCGGAGATGAGCACTTGCGGCCCGTGACAGATGGCGCCGATGGGACGGCCCGTGGCCCAGAAATTCCGTACAAACCGCAAGGCCGTTTCATTGACGCGAATTCGCTCGGGCGCGCCGCCGCCCGGAATGATGAGACCGTCGTAATCCGACGCCTCGACC
>JAJRST010000447.1 GCA_024278645.1 bacterium
AATTCGGCGTTTTCCAGCTCGAAATCCGCCGGGCCGTTGTCGGATGTAAAAAAGACAATGGTCTCCTCATCCAGTCGCAGCTCTTGCAGCAGCGACATCATCTCGCCGACGCCCTTATCCAGGTGGGTGATCATGGCGGCCATGGTGGCTTTGGGTTCCTTGGGAAGGGCATAGCCATCCCGCCAGTGGGAAATGGGATGCTCCTCGAATTTGCCGCTGTACATTTGCAGCGTTTCCGGCGGCGCAATGAACTCGTGGTGCGGAATCGTCACCGGCAGGTAGAGGAAAAACGGCTTGTCTTTATTCCGGCGGACAAAATCCATGGCCCGCTGCATGATCAGGTCGTGCGCGTATGTTTTATAGGCCATGTCGGCGTTTTCCGGCAGGGGAAATTTTTCATCGTTATGCCACAAAAAAGTGGGATAATAAAACTGCGCGTGAAGCTTGTGCAGGTAGCCGAAAAACTCGTCGAATCCCTTTTTGTTGGGAACGCCGGCGGTTCCGGCCTCGCCCAGGCCCCACTTGCCAAAGAGGCCGGTCTTGTAGCCCGCGTCCTGCAATATCTGCGCGACGGTTACATCCCCAGGTTGCAATGAAACGCCGCCGCCGTTTCCACGCACGGAAATGTGCCCGGCGTGATAGCCGGTCATCAGCGTCGCCCGCGCCGGCGCGCACGAGGAGGCGCCGGAATAGAATTGGGTGAACCTGACGCCCTCGCTCGCCAGCTTGTCGATGTTCGGCGTTTGAATGATTTTCTGACCGTAGCAGCCCAGGTGCCCGTAGCCGAGGTCGTCGGCCATGATAAAAATGATGTTGGGCTTTTTGCGCTTCGGCCCGGGGCCGCAGCCCGGCAGGGCGAGAGAGAGAGCAGCGCATCCTGTTTGTTGCAGGAATCGTCGACGTGAATGAATCATTTCAAATTTCCGCTATCGAGTCTTTTTGAAAAACGCAATCGTTTGTTTTTCGGCGCCGTTAATATAACACGAATTTAAGAGGCAACAAAGAAAAAACTGCGTTTTGTCGTTTTTATTTCATGCGATTGTTTTTGGCGTAAACCACGCCTTGTGGTGTGTCGGCGTCGAATGAAAATGGCGTATCCACGCGGCTCAAATCATTGCCGATGACGCTGATATTTCGGCACTTGTTCTCCAGACGCAAAAATACCGGCGCCTGCGGGCCGCAGTGAGAGACCAGGGCGTGGTGCACATTTCGCACCACCATCTGCGCCGGCGCTTCCGTTGCTGTCTGCGCGCTCAGGTTGTCTATTTTAAGATTTTGCACGTCGTCAACGATCAAAACCGGGCGCTGCTCCGGCTGCTCATAACTGAGAGTGACGTCGCGAAATGTCAGGCCGTTGACGTGACGACTGAAAAAAGCGTAGGCGGGCAGCACGCCGAACATGGTGCTCTCGGGATATTTCTTTTCATTTTCCGGCACAATCGCTTCGCTTAGCTCCCGGGCGCCGCCGCCGACAAAATGAATTTTGATGTTGGACAGGGTCACATTTTCGACGGCATGACCGGGCACGCCGGTAATCGAGCATCCCGCATCCCCGGCGCCGGTGGCGACAATGTTGCTGATGACGACGTTGCGCAGGACGCCCACCGGCGGGGCGGGCATGTTCGGTTTGTAGGTGCGGCCGCGGTCGCCCAAACGAATGAAAATCGGCGCGGTCGTTCCTACAATGGAAATGTTGTAAATGGCTACGCCGTCCAGCGTGCCGCCGTCGACGATCTCCAGGGCAATGCCCGCCAGACCCTCCGCACGTCCATAAATCTTGTCCGGTGCGGTCGACGGCCTGATGACGCAATTGCTAATGGTAATGTTCCTGAAACCGCCGGACGATTCGGTTCCCATTTTGATGGCGTTGCAAAACGAACTGATCAGGCAGTTGGAGATAACGACGTTTTCCGTGGGCCAGGGGCCGGTGCTTTTAATGGTGATGCCGTCATCGTCGGTGTCGCCATGGCAGCCGCTGATGATCACGTTGCGGCAGCCGTCGATGTCCATCATGTCGTTGTTGTGAGCGCCGTGATTGTTGACGGTGATGTTTTTAATTGTCAGCAAATCACAGTTCAGGTATTGCTGCATCCACATGGGCGAGTTGATCATGGTGATGCCCTCGACGAGTATATTGCGGCAGCTGATGAGCCGAATAATGTAGGGCCGGTTGATGTACCTGGCCTGCGGCCGGTAGCGGGTGGTGTCCTTGAAAAAAGAGACCAGTTCTTTCCACTCTTCCGGCGTCGGCTTTTTGTCCCTGAATTTCGCGCCCTGGCCGTCGATTTTACCGCGACCGATAATGCCGACGTTCGCGAGGTTTTCGCCCCAGATGAGCGCCCGAGCCACGTACGAGTCCGAGTAGGAGGGAGCGTCGCAGACGTTGAGCGGGTAATCCTCAATATTGACGCTGGCGAGCAGTGTGGCGCCGATGTCCAGGTAAAGCGTCACGTTATCTTTCAGGTAAAGCGTTCCGGACAGAAAAGTCCCCGCCGGAAACCAGACGCGGCCGCCGCCGCTGCGTGCGCAGGAATCGATAGCCGCCTGAATGGCGCGGGTGTTCAGGGTCGAGCCGTCGCCGACGGCGCCGAAATCCGTGATGTAAAAATTATTTGCCGAGTCGGCCTTGCTTGAAAAAAGCAAGACAAAGTAAAGGAAAAACAGAACGAGCGATTTTTGCAGAGCCATGTTGATTCCTTTCAAGTCAGAATGAAAACGCCATTTCACCTAACCTGCATTATTCATGAAACCAGGCCTCGAAGACTCCAAGACTCTAGGAAACATTGCTTTACACACAGGAAGGCGTTAGGAGAACGTTTTAGAAACTGTTTGATTTGTTTATAATACCATTGTCTTCATTCTATTGTTTTTGAGCACCTTCGAGACTTGGCGACTTGGACGAATGAATTTTCCAGGTTAGAATAAAATGATTATGGCTGCTTTTTAAACAGCAAAGCAAGCGCCGTCGCCTCGACCCGTTGTCGCGGCTCGAACTCGCGGCTGCTCGCATACTTTTCCAGACTGTAGCGCAACTGTCTGGCCACAGGACGGTTCTCCAGATTGTTTTTCAGATCGATGCCGGCGACGAGCAGTTTTCCTGCGCCGACCCTCGCCTCGAAGACCAAACCCAGGCGGCGATTGCTGTTCCAGTCGTCGATGACCTGCACGATCGCCCGCAGCGTCGGCGGCATGACGTCCAGGATCATCGGGCGCGAGTGGAAATTGATATCCCACCACTGCCAATTGGAGTGAAACTCGGTGGGGAACTCGCGTAGGGCGGGATGCGCCGGATCGCAGAGCACGCCCAGGGTGTGCGGCGCCTGACCGCGGGTCCACTCGGTGTTCCAGAAAATGGTGGAAAAACCGTTGGGCACATCCGAGTCGATGCGCTCCACATCCGGCAGCAGCAACACCGTGCGGCCCTGCTCCAGGGCGCGGTCGACCGCGTCGTCAAACGCCTCGGCGACGAGCACCTCCGCATTCGACGGAGACGGCAACTCACGGGGATAGACCCACAGCGGCCAGGAATTCCAATACTCGCTGTTGCGAAGGGACAGCGTCAGCTTGAGTTGAACCGCGCGGTCGATACCTGCAAAAGAGGCGACGATTTCGCCGAGATCGACCGGCCGGCCCTGAGCCACATCCTGTTCGGCCAGGACGCCGGACGCGTGGATGGCGCCGTCGGCAAACTCGATTTTCCATTCGGGAAAAGCCCCGCCGATGACATCCGGGCCATAATTGGCCAGAAAGGCGCGAGCGTGCAAGCCCTCGTCGTTGAAATAGACAAACTTTTCCGCCCGCAGCAGGGGAACCACCGGCCCGCAAAAGCGGCTGAATTCCGCCGCCGTCACGTATCCCTTTTCCTCCCAGAACGCATTGAGCACGCCGACCAGCGCCGTGCCCTGCCCGGGAAAATCGTGCAGTTGCAGCAATTGAAAACCGCCGAATTCCGGCGTGCGCAGCGCCGCCTCGATGTCCTCTTTGTACAGCAGCGCCTGCAATTTGCCCGAGGCCATCAGAAAATCATGGGCCTGGTCGAGGATGTGGTTGCGCTGCAGCGATTCGCGGGCGACCTCAAAGTTGCGCGCTTTAAGCACGCCGGTGTATTTCTCGATCTCGGAAAAATCGGGATAGACACACCACTGGCCGATCTCGTGGCTGACCACGGGCACGTCGAACTTTTGCACAAAATCCCGGTAGTCGTTGTCCGTGCTCAGGGGCTCGCGATTGACGCGGCTTTTCAGGCCTTCCCCCCATTGCTGGATGCGCGGGCCGGGCGTCAGATGGTATTCGTTTTCGGCCAGGATCGGCCAGCCGGCGGCGCCGGTGTACACGTGACGGTCGTCCAGCCGCTTCCAGTGCTCCAACAGCTCGCCGAGGAATTTCTTTTGCTTTGTGCCGCCCGGCTCGTTGCCGTAGGCGAGCATGCAAAACGATGGATGGTTGCCATATTCTTTGAGAATGGCTTCTGTTTCCCGGTGGATGAAATCATCAATCGGCTCGCCCTCGCCGACGCGGGTCCAGAACGGCCCCTCGATTTGCAGGTAAAAGCCCATGCGGTCGGCGGCCTGAAACGCAGCTTCGGGAGGACACCAGGAATGAAAGCGGATATGATTGAGGCCAAAAGATCGCGCTATCCTGAAAATACGCCGCCAGCCGTCCACGGACATGTCGGGATAGCCGGTGAGCGGGAAAATGCAGCACTCCAGGGTGCCGCGCAAAAACGTCGGACGGTCGTTGACCGTGATCTGTCGGCCATTGCTTTTGAATTCGCGCACACCGAAATCCACCGTGGTTTCGTCATGGAATTTTTGCTCGTCGTCCGTTTGACCGGAAAAGGCGATGCGCATTCGATACAGGTTCGGATTGAATTCGTCCCACAGTCGCGCCTCCTCGCCCAGGGCATAGACGAACTCCACGCGCGTCTCGCGACCGTCGAGCGTGACCTGTCGACGCAGCGGCCCGGCCTGCCCGCCGTCCCCGTTCAGACTCTGCGCCTGCAGCGCCAGCGTTCCGGTGATTTCAGCGCCACTCTCGTTGAGCATCGCGACCCGCACGCGCACAGACTTTTTCGCAACGTCGGGATAGAGCTGCACGTCGTCAATATGCACCCTGTCCCACGCCCGCAGCTCCATGCGACCGATGACGCCGTTCCAGTTGGTCTGCGTGTGTTCGGTGATGGCGTGGGCGTTGACGCCGATGTCATAGATCATGCTGTTGTCCACGCGCAGGCTGATGCTGTGCCGCCCCGGGGTCAGCGCCGCCGAAACGTCGTACACATGCGGCGTGCTCAGACTCTCGCGGGCGCCGATGTATTCGTCGTCGACGTACAGTTTGGTCTGCCAGTGGCAACGCTCCAGGTAAAGCGTGATCCTTTTGCCCCGCCAGCTTGGCGGTATGTCCACCTCCCGCCGGTAAACGACCGGCCCGACGTACTCGACCTCGCGGTTCAGATGCCAGGGATTCTTGCCCATGGTCGGCAGTCCCAGGCGATTTTCATCCAGCGAACCGGGCAGGTGCACGGTGTAGGGAAATGACGGCTTGTGGCGGAATCCCTGTTTGAAAGCGAAATCCCGCGTCGCATCCAGTTTGCAGCGCCATTCGCCGGCGAGGTTGATGCTGCGGGGGGCGTGTTCGGCGCTTGCGGCGCCCGC
>JAJRST010000448.1 GCA_024278645.1 bacterium
AAAAAATTGATTTACCTGTTTTCCTTGCCCCACACAAAAAAGCGGATCGAGCTGGCGGCAGGTCAATGTTTAACAGCCGTTCCATTACAACCATCTTGAAGTCTATTCCGAAAAAGATAAATTG
The DNA here is from genome assembly GCA_024278645.1 of bacterium. GTDB lineage: Bacteria > Zhuqueibacterota > Zhuqueibacteria > Residuimicrobiales > Krinioviventaceae > JAJRST01. The sequence continues at coordinate 125 of JAJRST010000448.1, forward strand.
TCAACAATTTTTTCATTTCGCTCCAAAATAAGAGGCCGACAAGGCGATCAACAATTGTCCGCTGTAATAAAATACCAAGTTGACGCGACGATAACGTAGAGGCTTCCAAAAACGGTTTGCGGCAAGAATGACGTCCGAAAGATAAAACAGCGCCGCGCCGACGGCGATCATCAACGCCTGATCCCCGGAAAAAGCCGGGCTGACCAGGGCGGCGACGGCGCGATTCACCATGATGGAAATGACGACGATGTACAAGACCACTGGCTTTTGCATACCGTTGAGGCCGGGCTTGATGAATATGTAAAAAGCCGCCCCAAGCGCCGATAAAATAAGGATGGAGAGAATATCCCACAGAGAAAACACGCCGAACATTGTAAACACGATCGTATAGACCACGTGGGCCAACAAGAACGACGCCAACCCCGCCAAAAAAGCTTCGCGATGTTGCTGGAACATCAGGGCCACATCGCCGCCGAGCGAGAACAGCAGCCCAACGAGTACAAACATCGTAAAGGTAAAGTTCGACGACGGCGTCGACAGCGACAGCAGGGCGACGGCGATGACCAGCAAGGTGGCGAGCGGTTTGAAAATGTAGACCAGCCGCCATTTTCCCCGACGTTCCGCCCATATGGTCATGAAAACGGAAACGGCGAGTAGAAAAATAAGGATGGGGATTGCTTTCATTCCTTCACTATAGAGTTTTACACTTTTATCAATATTTTTCTAACCTGCATTATTCATGCAACCAGGCCTCGAAGACTCCAAATCTCTAAGAAACGCTGCCTTACATGCAGGAAGGCGTTGGGAGAAAGTTTTAGAAACTATTTGTTTTATTTATAATACTATTGTCTTCATTCTATTGTTTTTGAGTACCTTCGAGACTTGGCGACTTTGAGGCGAATGAATTTTCCAGGCTAAAAAATGGATTCAAAAAGAATCAACTAAAATAACTTGAAATGTCTGCAACATTACAGGCTTTGATATAATACTTTTTCAAGCTTTTACGCATCGAGAGATCAACTCGTCCAGATAAAGCCCTTGTTCAGCACGCCGTAAACCTTGCCAGGCAATTCCATGCCGTGGTACGGGGCGTTGCGCGATTTCGATTTGGACTGATTCACGTCATAGAGGTATGTCGCCTCCGGGTTCACGATAGTGAGATTGGCCGCTTCGCCCTCCTTGATTTCGGGAACCGGCAGGTTGAGCAATGTACGGGGCGCCACGCACATTTTCGCCAGGTCGGCGTGCAGCGGCAGGACGCCGCGATTGACCACCTGCTGCAAAATGACGCCCAACATGGTTTCCAGCCCGATGACGCCGAACGGCGCGGCGTCGAACTCGACATCCTTGTCTTCGATGGTATGCGGCGCGTGATCCGAAGCAAAAACGTCAATGACGCCATCTTTGACGCCCTGTTCCAGGGCGGCTACATCGTGAGCGGTGCGCAGCGGCGGGTTCATTTTCAGGTTCGTGTCAAAAGTGGTCAGGTCGGCGTCGGTGAACAGCAGGTGGTGCGGCGTCACCTCGCACGTGACGTCCAACCCTTCTTCCTTGGCGCGTCGCACAAGGTCGACGCCCTCTTTGGTCGACAAATGCGCGATGTGCACGCGACTGCCGGTGAGCCGCGCCAGTTGGATGTCGCGGGCGATCTGTATCGATTCCGCCGCGTTGGGGATGCCCTGAATTCCCAGCCGGGTGGACATGACGCCTTCGTTGATGTGCCCGCCGCGGGCGAGATCGGGTTCCTCGCAGTGATCGATGATCGGCGCGTCGAACATGCTTGCATATTCCAGGGCGTTGCGCATCACCGAGACATCGACGACCGGGCTGCCGTCGTCGTAAAAGGCCACGGCGCCGGAGCGAACCAGCTCGGCCATTTCGGTGATTTCCTTCCCCCGGCGCCCCTTGGTGATGGCCGCCACCGGGTAGACGTCCACCAGCTCCGCTTCCGCCTTTTTCTTGATAAAACGTACGACTTCTTGCTTGTCGATGGCCGGCGACGTATTCGGCATACAGGCGACGGCGGTAAAACCGCCGGCCATGGCCGCGGCGCTGCCGCTGGCGATTGTCTCCTTATCCTCGCGACCAGGCTCGCGCAGATGCACGTGCATATCGAAAAGACCGGGAACGACAATGTTGCCGGAAATGTCGTGCACGATGCCGTCAAACCCCTTGCGGTCGACAGCGCCGATTTTGGCGATGACGCCGTCGTGTACGAGGATGTCGGCTTTTGTTCGTTTTCCGTTTTGCAGATCCAGAATCTCTCCGCCGGAGAGCAATATCTTTTCAGCTTTTTCTTTGAGCATTGGCAGCAACCTTTTTCTATCGTTTCAGTGGGCGGCGACGCCCGATTATTCCTGCGAGGAATCCATGCCGCTGAGCAGCACCAGAACGGCCATGCGCACGGCGACGCCGTTGGTCACCTGATCGAGAATGATCGAAGCGTCGGAATCGGCGACATCGCTGTCCAGTTCCACGCCGCGATTTATCGGGCCCGGGTGCATGATGATCAGCTCCTTTTTGGCGCGCTCAAGGCGTTCGCGCGTGATGCCGTATTCCGCATGGTATTCGCGAATGGAAGGGAAAAGTCCCTTCTCCTGGCGCTCCAACTGGATGCGCAAAATATTCAAGGCGTCGGCCCATTCGATGGCTTCGTCGACATTGTAGCTCACTTTGGCGCCCAGCTCCTCGATGCCCGGGGGGATCAGCGTCCGAGGGCCGCAGACCATGACCTCGGCGCCCATGGTGACCAGGCCGCGAATATTGGAGCCGGCGACGCGGCTGTGACGCACATCGCCGATAATGGCGACTCTTTTCCCGTGCAGCGTTCCCCATTTGTCCCGCAGGCTCATCATATCCAGCAACGCCTGCGTGGGATGTTCATGACGACCGTCGCCGGCGTTGATGATGTTGGCGTCGGTGCATTGGGTGAGAAAATAGGGCACGCCGGCGGCGGAGTGGCGCACGACGACCATGTCGATTTTCATGGCTTCGATGTTGCGTATGGTATCCTTGAGGGTCTCGCCCTTTTTCACCGAACTGGTGGAGGTGGAAAAATTGACCGTGTCCGCGGAGAGCCGCTTTTCGGCCAGCTCGAAGGAAATGCGCGTGCGCGTGGACGGTTCAAAAAACAGGTTGACCACGGTGATTCCGCGAAGGGTCGGAACCTTGGGGATGGGGCGATCCAGAATTGTTTTCAGATTTTTGGCGGTGTCCAGGATGGTGGTGATATCCTCAGCCGGGACGCCTTCCAAACCGAGCAAGTGGGAGCTCGACAATGCCATCTATTCGGCCTCCTTTGGCGCTTCAACCAACAATACACAATCTTCATTGTCATTTTCCCGCAGGCGAACCTGCACCTCTTCGCCGATGGACGTGGGGATGGACTTGCCGACATAATCGGGTTGAATCGGCAGCTCGCGGTGGCCGCGGTCGACGAGCACCGCCAGTTGCACGCTGGCCGGCCGCCCAAGGTCCATCAGCGCATCCAGGGCCGCGCGAGACGTTCGTCCCGTATACAGCACATCGTCGACGAGGATGACGTTCATCTCGTCAATGTTAAAGGGAATTTCCGTGGCCTGTACCGTGGGCTGTTTTAACCGCCGGCGAAAGTCATCCCGATACAAAGTAATATCGAGAATGCCCAGGGGCGCTTTTTTGTTTTCGATCTGTTCGATCTTTTTCACCAACCTTTCCGCCAGCGTGGCGCCGCGGGTGCGAATGCCGATGACCGCCAAGTTCGAGGCGCCGGCATTGCGTTCCACGATCTCATGCGCCAGGCGATTCAGCGTGCGCTCCAGCCCGTGGGCGTCGATGATCGTCGCTTTAACCTTTACTTCCATAGGGCCGCCTTTCGTGCGTTCACATAAAAAAGCCCTCTGCGCCGCAGAAGGGTTCCGTCAAACTCCCCATAACTTTGTTGCAATTTAAAAAATAATGCCGGTGATAAGCAAGCGCTTTTTTACAACTTTGGCGAAACACCTTGATTTTTTAAGCAAGAATGCTTAGAATTGTTGACTATTTTTGATAAGCAACATTATTCGTAAAGTGTGGAGTTATGATTCCTTACGGAAAAATATTCAGCGTCGGCCAGGTCGTTCTCGTTTACATTGATGACGATCCTGGTTTTTTTGCGCGCGTCGAACGCGTGCAGCCGGATCGCAAAAAAGGATGGTGGCAAATGACCTTTCTGATGCTCGCCATTCCCTTGAAAACCATGACCTGGGTGCTGGATGACGAACAGATGCGCGGACAGCCGTTCACAATGAACGGCGTGGCCATGCAAATCAAACAGGTTGAAACGCCGGAAGCGGAGCATTTTCGGGACACGGAAACGCGCGTCGCCGAAAGCGAGGATGAATCGACGGACGGCAATGTTGTGTCCATGTTTGATGAAGAATAGGTGTTTGGGGACAGAATGATTTAGCGGCAAAATGATTTGACAATCGATTATAGAATGATTGATATACATCTATATTTTTAGAGTTTTAAACCGCCGAGAGCGCGGCGATCGTTGACATAAATATCAACAAAAGACAAATATTTTGTTCTCTCGAAACACAAACATCTGG
>JAJRST010000449.1 GCA_024278645.1 bacterium
AGGCTGCGCAAGTATTTTGAACCCGATCACCAAAAGCCTGTCTATATCAAAAGCGTTCGCAGCGCCGGCTATATTTTTAATTCAAACCCGGAAGATAAATACGGCTTGCAAGTTTCTTCATTCAAAATATTTTCAAATTGATTTCCACTCTATTTTTACGTAAATTGGCTGCTCAAAATCTTCAGCATTTTCACTCTCAAATCAATTCTGAAAATCGAACCGATACATCGATACAGGAGGATTCGAATGTCAATCAAAGGCAATGCTGTGTACGCCCAATCCGGCGGCGTCACCAGCGTCATCAATGCATCCGCTTACGGGGTCATCAAGGCCGCTATGGAAGCGGACTTTATTGAAAATATATATGCCGGTCTGTACGGCATCAACGGCATTTTGGAAGACAAGCTCATAGACATCGCCCGGGAGTCAAAAGAGGCCATCGAGGGGCTGCGCTATACGCCCTCGGCGGCGTTCGGCTCGTGCCGCAAAAAGCTGCCCAGCCTGGAAGAGAACCGCGCCGACTTTGAACGCATCATCGAGGTATTCAAGGCGCACAACATCCGCTATTTTTTCTACAACGGCGGCAACGACTCTATGGACACCGCTTATAAAATCAGCCAGGTTTCGAAAGAGCTGGGCTACGAAGTCATTTCCATTGGCGTGCCCAAAACCGTGGACAACGATCTGCCGATCACCGACAATACGCCCGGCTACGGTTCGGTGGCCAAGTACAACGCCGTGGCCATCCGCGAAGGCTCTTTCGATGTGGAATCCATGCATCGCGACTCCACCAAAGTATTCGTGCTCGAATCCATGGGACGCCACGCCGGCTGGATCGTCGGCGCCACCGGCCTGGCCGCGACTTCCGAAAAGGACGGGCCGCACCTCATTCTCTTCCCCGAACGGGATTTTGACCAAAGCGATTTTTTGGCCAAGGTTGATGAAACCGTCGCCAAAATCGGCTATTGCGTCGTCGCCGTCTCCGAGGGCGTGCATCGCGAGGACGGCTCTTTTCTCGCCGACTCGGGTTTGAAGGACAGCTTTGGCCATGCGCAGCTCGGCGGCGCCGGCGCGGCCGTTTCCGATATCATTTCGCGCGAATTGCGACTCAAAGTTCACACCGCCATCCTGGATTACTGCCAGCGTTCCGGTCGCCACATCGCCTCCAAGACCGATGTGCAGCAGGCCATCGCCTGCGGCGAAAAAGCCGTGTCCCTCGCCAGCGAAGGCAAGAACGGCTATATGCCGGTCATCTTTCGCGAGAGCAATTCCCCCTACACCTGGGCGATCAATGAAGCGCCGATCTTCGAAGTCGCCAACCGGGAGAAAGAGGTGCCGGACGACTATATCCGCGAGGACGGCTATCACATCACCGACCTCTTTCGCGAGTATGCGACGCCGCTGATCGAAGGCGAGGATTATCCGCCCTACAAAAACGGTCTGCCGCAATATGTGAGATTGAAAAAGGCGTTGATTCCGCCAAAAACGAAATGATTCTCAAAAACAGGGGCTGTTGCAAAAGCCTTTTCTCATGAGGTAAAATTTTTTTGAATGAACACAAGGGAACCTTTTTTAAAAAGGTTCCCTTGTGAGCAATTGACCCGATCCTTCATGGCTGCTGAAACGGGGGCGTTTTGTCTGCCCGGGGCGATGCCTGTATTCGGCGGCCGGAAAGGATCGGGTCAATACATTCACCGCACCAGCAGTGTCCACGGCCGGCCCAAATTGTCAGGCTGAGCGAAGTCGAAGCCTCACCGCACCAACAGCAGCTTGATCGTCCGCGTCTCCTCCCCGGCGCGCAGGATGGGCTAAACAGAGGCCGGACGCTGCTTTTGACGTCGATTTTTTGGTTGCCCTTGATAATTTACCCGCCGCTTTGTATATTGTGACGACCCCAATTGTAAAAGGAACCGAAATGTTCTGGTAAAAACACTTTTGGGGCGGTGTTGTTCCTCACAACTCGACTTTTAATGTACAGCCAAGTAAAAAAACTCGTTAAAAATCATATCGCAACACGTCCTGTTTATGATTATCAAGCCGGGAATTTAAATCGCGAGGTTGACTTGTGAAATACTTTGTCATTAAAATATTCATATCCGCCGTTATCCTGCCCGCCATGGCGTCAGTTCTATATGCTTCAGAAACGGCTGACTTTAACAATGCCGTTGTAATTCTTTTAAACGACAGCGAGCGCACACAAACCACGCTGCAAATCTTGCAAGAGGAAGTAAAAAAACGCACCGGCATTGATTTAAAAGTCCGTAAAAAATGGTCCCCAAAAGACGAGGCGGTCATCGTGCTGGCGCTGGAACAAGACGCCAAAATGCCGCAGCATTTAATGGCGCCCCTGCGCGCCTTGCCGTCGACGCAAAAGGAAGGATTCAGGATCGTCGTCCGGACGACGCCGCAAAAGCTCGTCCTGGTCGTCGGGCATGACGACCGCGGCTTGCTCTACGGCGTCGGCTGGCTGCTTCGCAAGGCGGAGCTTCGCCCCATGCGCATTGACATTCCTGCCGACATGGCCGTTTCCACGTCTCCCCGCTACCCGTTGCGCGGACATCAGCTCGGCTATCGCGCCAAGACCAATTCCTACGACGCCTGGAGCGTCGCGCAATTCGA
>JAJRST010000450.1 GCA_024278645.1 bacterium
GTTTGGTAATTTGAACAATATTAACTTTCTTTTTATTTAATGCTTCCGGGAATGCCAGGTCCTTCAGGTTGCCCAAATGCGAGCCTAAATGCTCCAGTCTTGATACAAGAATTTGCGCGGAAAAGGCATCCCCTTTCGAACCGGATTCGTTTTTCGTAAGAGCCCGGCTTAATCCCAGGCAGGCCTCGTAATCGACCATGATTTCGTGATTGATCACATCCAGTATGCCCGAGATTTCTTTCAGAGAAGTCAGCCGGCCTTTTTCGTTTTGTGTCTTTATCAAGCGATCGGACAGGGCGCCTGCTATTACGCCGACGATCCATAATAAAGCAATTTCCGAAATATTTTCAAACAGCTTTGGGGCGCTGCCCGACAGGTGCAGGTAAGCATGGGGCAAATAAACGATTGACACGATCAGGGAGAGCAAAATTGCTCCCCGCTTGCCGTTCCAGAATGCCGCCAAAAGCACAGGCAAAAAATAAAGCTTTGTTAAAAAAATATGCAAAAAAAGCCAGCCGCCCGCCTGCTGATTATAGGTCAAGTAATGAACCGCACTTATAAGCAGGGCGAGCGCAATCGGGAAGAGCATGGCTGATCTGTTATACTCTTGTAAAGCCGTGGAGTTTTTTATTCTAGTTTCCACAATGTCGTCCGATTCTCTTTTACGTGCTCCTTAATCGTTCCCATTCCGATCTTGATGAAATTGAAAAGGAAACCAGTCCGGAAAACTGGCGCATATAATTCTATGCCTTGGAGACGCCTTGCTCTTTAAACGTCGGCGAACTTGCGCCTTATTCCAATAGTTACAAGTTGTTCGCCGTAGCCGTGAGAGTGCTATACGGCGCTTTGGCCTCGCTCCCCGCTGCTGATGCGGATTGCATCTTGCGCGTCGCAAATATAAATTTTCCCGTCGCCCATTAGCCCTGTATGGGCATGCGTCTGGATGACGGATACAATTTTCTCGGTCAGTTCATCGAGGCAAAAGATTTCGATTTTCACATGCGGGACATAATCAACCAGATCCTCAACGATGCGGTGAGGAGCGTCTTTTGCCCTGGTGCGTCCAAATCCTCTCACGTCCAATACGGTCATGCCGGTCAACCCATCAATCTTGTGCAGCTCCAAGGTTATTTTGCTCAACTTGTGGGGCTTGATGTAAGCGATAATATGTTTCATTGCTTTTCTCCTTCTTTGTGGGTAAAGGCATAAAAGGCAGAGCGCTGTTTTCCGGCGCTCTGCCTGCAAAAAGGTTTATCATTAATCAAACTGCGCTTCCACGGACGTGTCAACGGCAAACCACTTGTAGATCGCCGGTATCACCAGCAACGTTAAAATCGTTGATGTGACCAGGCCGCCGATGACCACAGTGGCCAGGGGACGTTGCACTTCGCTGCCCACGCCGGTGGCCAGCAGGAGCGGAATCAACCCCAGGGCGGTGGTCATCGCCGTCATGAGCACGGGACGCATACGCAGGGAAGCGCCTTGCACCGAGGCCTCATCCATGGGCACGCCGTCTTTGACCAGTTGATTTAAATAGGTCACCAGCACCATGCCGTTTTCCAGGGCGATGCCGAAAAGGGCGATGAATCCTACGGATGACGGCACTGACAGATTTTGTCCGGTGAGCCACAAGCCGACAATGCCGCCGACGAGGGCGAGAGGGATGTTTAACAGGATGAGCAATGTGTTCTTTAGCGAATTAAAGCTGGAGAACAGCAATAAAAAGATGATCAACAGCGTAATGGGCACGACGACGGCCAGCCGCTTGTTGGCTTCCTGCTGTAGGCGGAATTGACCGCCCCAGGCGGCGTGGTAGCCCGGCGGCAATTCGACATTTTCTTCGATGGCTCTTTGACCTTCTTCCACAAATGAGCCGATATCCCGCCCGACAACGTTGCACTGAATGGTGATGAAGCGCTGGCTGTTTTCGCGGGTGATTTGTCGCGGCCCGATAATTTCCTGCACGCTGGCCAGTTGCGACAGCGGAACGTGAACTTCGTTGGGCGCTTCCACAAGAAGCTCTTTGATGGCTTCCGGCGTACTGCGGAATTCCGGTGCAAAGCGCACCAGGATGTCAAAGCGCCGTACGCCCTCGAACATTTGTCCGGCGGTTTCGCCGCCCACGGCGGCGCGAATCACTTTTTGTACATCTTCCACGTTAATGCCGTAACGGGCGATGGCGTGGCGGTCCACTTTGATGAGCAGTTGCGGCGTGCCGCTGATCTGGTCCGGCTGCACGTCGGCGGCGCCGGGCACGTCGCGAATGACGGCGGCTATCTCATCCGCCTTTTCCTTGAGCACTTGCAAATCTTCGCCGAATAATTTGATGGCCAGTTCCGCGCGAACGCCTTCCAAAAGTTCATCCACGGTCATCTGAATCGGCTGCGTGAAATTGCTCAGTACGCCGGGTATGTCGCCGACCTCTTCGCGAATGACATCCTCCAGTGGCGACTGCGTCTTGGCCGATCGCCATTCTTTTTTGTCCTTTAACAAGATATACATCTCGGCGCTGTTGATGGGGTCGGTGTGCGCCCCCACTTCGCCGCGACCGATGCGGGTGACGACGCTGGTCACCTCGGGAATATGCATCACCCGTCGTTCCACTCTCTGGGTGACCTGGATGCTTTCCTTCAA
>JAJRST010000451.1 GCA_024278645.1 bacterium
CCGATGGCGACTTCGGAATTGTTGTATTCGAGGAGCAGCGGCCCGCCAAAAGCCGATCCTCGCTTTATTTTTACGCGCCCGCCTTCATACAGGCCAAGTTGATTCAGGCGCTGCCGGATGCCCCATCCGCCGTCGATGCGACGAATTTCAACGATTTGGTCTGTTTTTGCTTTGTCAAGCGTCATCATGCGCCTTTTGCTTTATTGGTTGAGCCATCATCATCAGCCTGTTGCCGACGACGGCATTCCGTCATCGTTTGCAACATGTCCGTCCATTCATTCGGACATTCTTCGATCGCTTCCACAATTGTTTTTATTGCGGTGCACGATTCCTTGCTTAAAATATGTTACAGCTTGCAGGCGTCATCGTCCGCCGTCCCTTCGGATACGCCCACGACAATTTGCAGGAATTTTTTAATCGCCTTGTGCCGTTGTGTAAGCGTGCTCCCCAGGCGCTTGCCGCTCCTGGTGAGTGTGATATGCCCGTACTGTTTGCGTTCCACCAGTTCTTTTTTCTGCAACTGGTTTAAAACAAGAGAGACGCTGGCTTTGGTGACGCCGCGCCGTTCCGCAATGTCCGTCACGCGCGCCACGCGATTCTCCTTCTCCAGCGCGTAAATGACCTCGATGTATTCCTGGGTCGTTGTATCATACGGTAAAGACATGAATCGTCCAACTGTTTGGTGGACTAAACTTTGTTAGAGGTCTCAATTTATATAAAAGTGAACTCATAATCAAATACTATTTTGACAGTAAGAGGCCACTCTTGTGGAGAGTCTTGTTGCCAAGCTCCAGCTTGGCAACAAGGTGCGCCCATAAGCGAGGTTTTACTTTTGGCAGGCAAATATCCTTGACAAAAGAAGGTCTATTCGCTATATTCGAGCGCCAATTTTCAAATTACGTGAAAGGAAAGGGAATGCCTTTCTCACAGCGATTTTTCCTCGCTTTTGTCGTCATGTTCATTTTTTTCGGCTGCTCCCGAAAACGAGACGCCTTGCCATTCGAGTTTAGCGCCCATCATATAAAACTACAGTTTGCTCCGGAATCGAATATCCTCTCGGTCGCCGATACGGTTTCCACCCGTTTCCATCGAAACGTCGATTATGTTTATTTTTTTCTCTATGACTCATTTCGGGTCGAGAGAGTTGCCATCGGCAACCAGGAATTGCGCATCAAGCCGGTGGATGCCGCGTTCATCCAGGCGCTGCCGCCGGTGCGCGATGAACTCGTGCCTCTCATCGACTGCTCGCAGATCGTACGCATCGCCATTCCCAAAAGTTTGTTTCCGAAACACATCGAGGTTTGGTACAGGGGCGTCGTCGATTGGCGCGAATTGGGCGACGTTGCCTGGCATCCGTTTTTGCCGGGGAGCAAGGCCGTCTTTGATGTGACCGCCTTGTTGCCGCAACATTTGCAGCCGACCGCCGCAATAGAGCTGAGCAAGTTAATAACCGGTGAAAACTGGTATCTTTGGAGGGGCGTGACCCATGAACCGCGACAGCTTTTAAAGTTCACATTGAATGAGAAAGAAAAGGCGAACCGGGAAATGACAACGAAAGAACTCTCGAGGTAAACATGAAAAAAATGCTTTTGATATTTATCCTGCTCTTGAATATCGTCCCCGTCTACACTCAGGTTGTGGACATCATAGATCTGCATCACAACGACGCCAACGGCGTTCCGGTTGCCCCTTATGGCATCGGCGCCGCGGCGACGGTGGAAGGCGTGGTCACCTGCGGCACGCGCGTTTTCAGCTCGACCAATTTCGAGATTTACCTGCAGGACGAAACCGCCGGCATAAACGCCTTTCAATATCAATCCATGCCGGCGGAAGTGGAGGAGGGAGACCGCGTTCGCATCACCGGCAAGATCAAGCAATACCGCGGGCTGACCGAAGTCAGCGACATCTCCCAGGTTCGGATTCTGCAGCGCGGCGAGGAGGTTCCGGCGCCGCTGCTCGTCACCTGCAACGATGTGGCCAACACATTCCAGGCCGATTACAGCGAACCCAACGAGTCGCGCCTGATCCGCATCAATAATGTGCAGGTCGTTTCGGGGTCGGGGCCTGTCTACACCCTCGAAGACGAATCCGGCCAGTGTCTGCTGTATATTGACGGCGATACCAATCTCGAGCCGCCGCACGGCGAGTTCGACGTTATCGGCATCCTGAAACAATACGACTCCTCCGAGCCATACACGGACGGTTATGAAATTGTGCCGCGATTTGCCGGGGACTTTATCGTCGGCGCCGGGCCGGTATTTACGTCGCAGCCGCGCGAAATTCGCATCGCCCAAAGAAGCGTTGTTTTTGAATGGCGGACTGAAAATCCGGCGGCGGCCGTTTTTTATTATGCCGAGTTGGATGCGCCGCTGCCGGAAACCGGCATCGACATCAGCGAGCACTCCGCGCGACATGAATTCCAACTCGATGGCTTGACGCCGGCGACGATTTACCACGGCCTGGTCAAAGCCGCGGATGCGTCCGGCGAGCGCCAATCAAAGGCATTGATCTTTTCAACGGCTTCGTCGCAATCGAGTGGGGATATCAAAGTGTATTTTAACCAGTCGGTCGACGCTTCGGTGAAATGGCGCACCCCGGCGAACAGCGGCTATGATCTCTCTGAAATTATGATCTCGCATATCGACAATGCCCGATACAGCATCGATGCGGCGTTCTATTCCTTTACGCATGACGACATCCGGAATGCGTTGATTCAGGCGCACAATCGCGGCATAAAGGTGCGCTTTATTTATGAATCGGATAATTACAACAGCGACATCGGGCAACTCAAAAGCGCCGGCATCCCTGTTATTTCCGACGTCTTTGGCGATAATGACGGCAGCGGCTATATGCACGACAAGTTTCTCATCGTCGACGCCCGCGACGGCCGCACCCCCGCCGACGCGTGCGTGGTCACCGGATCGGCGAACGCCACTTATTCCGGCGCTGTCAGTAATGCCGAAAATGTGCTGGTCATCAACGACGAGGCCCTGGCGAACGCCTATACGTTGGAATTCAATGAAATGTGGGGTTCGGACACGGATGCCCCGAACGCCGACGCCTCGCGATTTGGGCCGCGCAAACGAGAGAATACGCCGCATCGCTTCAACATCGGCGGCGTGTGGGTGGAGCAGTACATGAGCCCCTCGGACGCCACGGAAAAGCACATCATCGATGCCATTCACACGGCGGACCGGGGATTGTTCTTTTGCATTTTTTCCTTTACCAGCAACGGCATCGAAAACGCCATGAAGGAGTTGTACCTCAACGACGCCGATTTTATCCTGCGCGGCGTATTCGACGCCGGCGCGGTGAACAACACCGGCTCGGCCTACGACCCCATGCGCGGCCAGGGGCCGGGCGCCTGGAGTCGTCCGGCGGATATTTTCACGGACAAGGTGCCGGTTACTTCGCCCTATACCTCCTTGCATCACAAATACATGCTCATTGACGGCTCTTTTCGCGATTACGATCCCATCGTGGTCACCGGCTCGCATAACTGGTCCTATTCCGCCAACACCCGCAACGATGAGAATACGTTGATCATCTACGACGCCGACATCGCCAACCAGTATTACCAGGAGTTTGCCGCCCGCTATCGCGAGGCCGGCGGCCAGGGGGACGTGACGGTAAACGTCGACGAGAACGGAACGTCTCCGCGGACCTTAAAATTGGCGCAGAATTTCCCCAATCCATTCAATGCGACCACCGTAATCCTGGCGAGCGCGCCGAGTGGCTCGGCTGCGCGGAATCTGGCATTACAAATTACCGATGTATTGGGCCGCGTCATCAAGACGCTGCATCACGATGCTGCATCGGGCGACGTTCGATTTGAATGGGACGGTACAAACGAATCCGGGCGACCGGTCGGTTCGGGCGTCTATCTGGCGACTTTGGTCGGCGTTCAATCGCCTCGGGTCATAAAAATGATTTATTTACGATGATCTAAAAAAGGATTAATTGTCATGGAAACAATGAAAGCGCTTGTTAAAAAAGAAGCCGGGCCGGGATTGTGGATGCAGGAGGTCCCGATCCCGCAAGTGGGCAACAATGATCTGTTGATCAAAATTCTCAAGACGGCGATCTGCGGCACGGATATTCATATTTATAAATGGGACGAATGGTCGCAGCGCACCATTCGCGTACCCCAGGTCATCGGTCACGAGTTTGTCGGCGAGATTGTGGAGATGGGAAGCGACGTCACCGGCTATACCATTGGCGAGCGCGTCTCCGGGGAGGGGCATATCGTCTGCGGCGTCTGTCGCTCCTGCCGCGCCGGACGGCGTCATCTGTGCACCAACGCCATCGGTATCGGCGTCAACCGCGACGGCTGTTTCGCCGAATACCTGTCGCTGCCCGCTTCAAACGGCTGGCATGTTCACGACGATGTGCCTTCGGATATCGCCGCCTTTTTCGATCCCTTTGGCAACGCCGCTCATGCCACGCTGTCCTTTAACCTCGTCGGCGAGGATGTGCTGATCACCGGCGCCGGGCCGATCGGCGTCATGAGCGCGGCCATCGCCAGACACGTGGGCGCGCGCAACGTGGTGATCACCGACGTCAACGAGTACCGTCTGGACCTGGCGCGAAAAATGGGGGCCACCCGCGCCATCAATGTGACCAAAACGAGCATCGAGGAATGTCGCGAGGACCTGGGCATGATCGGCTTTGACATCGGCCTGGAAATGTCCGGCAACCGCGATGCTTTCGAATCCATGCTGGAGAACATGTACCACGGCGGCCGCATCGCCCTGCTGGGCATTCTGCCCAATTCATCGCAGGTCAACTGGGATCAGGTCATTTTCAAGGGGTTGACCATCAAGGGCATCTACGGACGCGAGATTTTCGAGACCTGGTACAAAATGCAAACCATGCTGCAAAGCGGTCTGGATATTTCGCCGGTGCTGACGCACAAGTTCCCGTTCGACGATTTTCAAAAAGGATTCGACGTTATGCTCAGCGGCAATTCCGGCAAAGTGGTTTTGGAATTGGATGTGTAAGCCATTAATCAGGAGGCGTTATGTACGGTCGAATGAAGCAAAATTTGCAGGAAAAAATCCGGGAAATCAAGGACGCCGGGCTGTACAAGCACGAGCGCGTCATCATGGGGCCGCAGGGCGCCGAAATCACCGTCAAGACCGGGGAGAATGTGCTCAACTTTTGCGCCAACAACTATCTCGGTTTGTCGAGCCACCCCAAGGTGATCGAGGCGGCGCACAAGACCCTCGACGAATGGGGCTACGGCATGTCCTCGGTTCGTTTCATCTGCGGCACGCAGGACATTCACAAGATTCTGGAACGCAAGGTTTCCGAATTCCTCGGCACGGACGACGCCATTCTCTACGCCGCCTGCTTTGACGCCAACGGCGGCGTCTTCGAGCCCTTTATGGACAAAGAGTCGGCGATCATCACCGACGCCCTCAACCATGCCTCGCTCATCGACGGCATTCGCCTGACCAAGGCGCAGCGTTACATCTTTCAGCACGCCGACATGGCCGATCTCGAGCAAAAGCTGCAACAGGCGCGGGACGCCAAATTCCGTCTCATCGCCACGGACGGCGTTTTTTCCATGGACGGCGACATCGCCAACCTGCCGGCCATCTGCGACCTGGCGGAAAAGTACGACGCCCTGGTGCTCGTGGATGACAGCCACGCCACCGGCTTTATCGGCAAAACCGGCCGCGGCACGCACGAATACCGCGACGTCATGGGGCGCGTCGATCTCATCACCACCACGTTCGGCAAGGCGCTGGGCGGCGC
>JAJRST010000452.1 GCA_024278645.1 bacterium
CTGGATATACGGCATGACCGAATCCGCCTTGATTGTGCCGTGGTTTCCCAGGCCGTGCGCCAGGGCGGTTTGCACGAGCTGCGCTTCCTTTTTCGGCCAGGGCCCGGTATGGCAGGCAGTGCAGGACAGTTTTTCAAAATGAATGGTGGGGATGCCGGTATGTTTCGGCTTTGGCGCCGAAAGGCGGCCGTGCAGCGGAACGTCCTCGTCGTGCGAGCCGATGTGACACCCCTCGCAGGAGAGCGTGGCGATGTTGTCCTCGCCTCGTTCCCGGGCCTCCGAGGCGTAGCCGCGCACGATGACATGATCCATGCCGTTGCGATGGCAGTCGACGCAGTTCATGCCCGAAGTGAGGTGAATGTCCTCGTCCTGCGTCCATTTTTCGCCGCCGTATTCGCCTTTATGCGCGGTGCCGTGACAAAAATAGCAGCGTTCGTTGGGCGCGTCGCGACGGATGTCAAAAAAGACTTTGTTCTGCGGGTTGTAGGTTTCCCGGTCGTACTGAATCCGGGGCGGCAGCTCGATCCAGCTTCGCGGCCCCACGCCGTCAAAGTAGTTATAACCGAGCTGCATTTTGCCGGCGTTTCCGGTGACCGTGGTAAAGCCGGCGGTGGCGGCGGCGGCCCAGCGAAAGTTCTGCTTGCGCGTCTGTGCGGCGTA
The DNA here is from genome assembly GCA_024278645.1 of bacterium. Taxonomy (GTDB): domain Bacteria; phylum Zhuqueibacterota; class Zhuqueibacteria; order Residuimicrobiales; family Krinioviventaceae; genus JAJRST01. Next base: position 661 of record JAJRST010000452.1, read on the forward strand.
CTCGGTCTGGTCGTGCGCCGGATCGGCGTCGTGACAGGCCAGGCAGTTGGCCTCCAGCCTGCCGGAAACTTCCCAGCGCATGAACAGCGTGGGATCGACTTCGGATGAATCATCCTCGCCGACGCCGCCGCCGGGAAACTGGCGGCCGAACTCCTGCACAAAAGTGAACGGCGTCAGTCCCACATCCCGGGGATTGTAGACGCCCGGCCAATCGCGATACGACAACGGCAACTGCGTGCCGGTCGTCCGATCGGTGAGAATCCACGGATGCCCCGGGCGTCCGGGATCGACGCTGGTATCCGCGGCGTTGAAATGCCATCCCCGGGTAATTCTCTCGTACGTATGGCACGGGGAACAGGTTTGTTTTGTTGAAAACGGCAATTGCGGCTGGTCCGTCGGCAGCAGGCGCATGCCCATTTCCTCGTAAATAGGAATGAGATGCACAGGCACGGCGCGACTGCCGTCGCTGACATCGCCAAGCAAGGGGATAAAAGCCTCCTCCACGTTGACGACGGCTGAATCCACCAGCGCCTCGGCAGTGTCCAGCGCCGTTGTATCCGTCTCCCGAGCAAATCCCACGCCGCCGACAAGGAACAGCATCATAAACAGAAAGTATCTCATCATAGTGGTTCCGTAATAGGTTCGAGTTTGCGTTGACTAGACGTGGAATTCCTCCGGTTTGAAGAACTGTTTTTGCTGCGTTTCCACGGCTTTGTTCACCTTGAGAACGGCGACAGCCGTCTCGTAGCCGACTTCACCGGGACAATTGAGTTCTTCGAGACCGCGAATGGCGGCGAAAAAGTTTTTCAGGTGCGGCTGATGGTAGGGATCGTCAAACGTCTTGTTGAGTTTGTACTCTTCGGCCGGTACGGTCTCGCGGACGTCCGTTCCCTTTGTGTTCTGCGTACCCGACGGCGGCCGGATGTAGCCTGTTTGCACCCACTCGTCCCACAACGGCGTCGCGGCATTGGCGGCTTCGCGGTAGACGGCGCCGCGGGAGGCGGACTCGGAAATGGTCAACGTGCCCTGGTCGCCCATAAAGGACTCGAAATATCCCTGGTTGCTGTTGGTGGTGATGGTCTGATAAAAAGCGCGCACAATGCCCTTGTCCGTCGGGTATTCCCACAACGTCTGCACGGTGTCGTACCATTCGTGCGTCTTTTTATCGTAATAGTCGGTGCCGCCGCTGGCCAGAACCGAGGTGGGGTTATTCTCCAGGAACCAGGAAAAGATGTCGATCTGATGCGACCCCAGGTCGACGATGGCGCCGCCGCCCAGTCCTTTGTACCAGCGCCAGTTGCGAAACTGGTGCATATCCTTAAAGCCGTACTTTTTCAAAATGGAATCCGGCACCGGGTACTTTTTCGGCCATCCGAGGTCGGGAGAAACGGCGCGATTCCACTGCGCGTTAATGGTGGTGATGCGGCCGAGCAACTGCGCTTCCTTGATAATGTATTTATAGGAATGAATGTAGCGCGGGTTGCTGCGGCGTTGATGGCCGATTTGCAGCAATTTGCCGGTGCGGCGGGCGGTTTCGATCATCTTGCGCGCGTTGGCGAGAGTGTTGGACATCTCTTTTTCGCAATAGACGTGGATGCCGGCCTCCATGGCCGCAATGGCGTGGGTGTGGTGCCAAAAGTCGGGCGTGGCCACGATAACGCCGTCCAGGTCCTTTTCATTGGCGAGCATGTCGCGATAGTCGAGATACTCATTGACGTCGTGCCCGTATTTTCGCAGCAGACGCGCGGCGCGGCGGCGGTTCCACTTTTCCCATATATCGCACACGGCCACAAAACGAATGCCGTCCAGCTTTAAAGCCGCATTGATCAGCACCTGTCCTTCGGCGCCCGTGCCGATGATGCCGATGCGCAAGTCATTGGAATCATTTACTTTTGCAGCGCGGAGAACGTTCGGCATGATCAAGCCGGCGCCGGCGGCTGCTCCTACGGCCAAAAAATTCCTGCGGTTTATAGCCGCATTGTTTTTCTCTTCATTCATAACTTTTATTTTCTCCGTTAAGCAATAAAATGGAATGTTTTTAAATCTATTCTGGGAGGAAAACTCCTGTGGGCGCGTTTTGTTTCGTCGGAAATCATCAAAATCAGCGACGCCTTTTTCGGCCGGGCCGCATCGCCGGAGGAGCAAAAAAATGATCAGGCGTCGAAAGGGCGCCTTCGACGCCTGATTGCATATCGTTAATAATACAAATTTACAGGGTCAAATCCCAACCTTTTCTGTATTCAATATGCAGCAAGTCATTCGCTTCTTCGAGGTTGGTGATTTTTCCCTCTTTGCCGTCGTATTCCAGTTTCATATTTTTATCCGCCATACGGACGGCGACGTTGCCGAGCAACATGGTTTCGGTGAGGGGGCCGGAATATTCGAAATTGGTGGTGGCCATCTCTTTTTTGCCGTCCTTGATCGCCTGCAGCCATTCTTCATGGATGCCGGGGGAGCGTTCGAGCTTGATTTTCGGCCCGCCCCTGGCTTTTTGCGCTTTTAAATAGTCCTTCATGCTTTTTTCCGGAAGAATGCGCGGGTTGCGGCCGTAAGTGGAGCACATCAGTGCGCCTTTTGTGCCGATGAAAAGCACGCCGCCGCCGCCGTCGCCCATTTTACGTCCCTGCTCGATGAGATCGGGGCGCGGCGGTTTGAGACCGCCGTCATACCAGGTCAACTTTACCGGGGGCATGCCGTCGCGCTCGGGAAAGTCATAAGTCACAATCGAGGCGATGGGAGGCGAATCTTTTGTAAAAACGGTGGAGCTGGCCTGAACCGACGTCGGATGCGTCAGCTTGAGGGGCCAGTAGGCATGGTCGATAATATGAGCGCCCATGTCGCCGAGAGCGCCGGTGCCGAAATCCCACCAACCGCGCCACGCAAAAGGCACATAA
>JAJRST010000453.1 GCA_024278645.1 bacterium
GGCCGACGGGGTTGTCGGCGCGCGCCAGCGGCTTGCTCGGACCTTTTTTATTGTTGAACAACCCGCCGGAGCCTTCCGGCCATTTGGCCGTGTCCCAAATCTGCACCTGCGGCGTGCCGCGCAGGTAGATGCCGCTGTCGCCGCCGGGGCCGATTTTCCAGTCCACCAGCAGCTCAAAATTGCGATATTGCTTTTGCGTGCACAAATGGCTGCCGTGGCCGTCAAAGACGAGCACGCCGTTTTCAACGCGCCAGTGCGCGCGCATCACGGAATCGGCGCGCGCCTGTTCCGCCTGCAATTCTTCCGGCGAGAGCTTGAGGCGTTCGTAGGGATTGCCGCCCTTGCCGGCCAGCCCCTTCCAGCCGGAGAGATCGCGGCCGTTAAAAAGACGTACAAACCCGGACGGCGGCTCGTTCAACGCCGCGCCCGTTTCCGGGTCCACGCCGCGGCCGGCGCCCAATCGTTGCAAATGTTTTTTGACTATGTTGATCGTTTCTTCATCGAGGGGAACGGCCAAAACTTTATACAGCACCTCGATCGTCTTTTGGCCGCCCAGGCCGGGGTCGTTTTCATTGCGCGGCACGGCAATTTGCACTGCTGTTCCGGCGGCGTCCTGCTGCGTATCGGAAAACTCGAGGTAAGGTTCGACAAATGCCAGGGCCTCGAGCGTGTGCATCTTTCCGGCAATGCTGATGATTTGACGCTTTTCGCTGCTTCCCTTGGCAATTTTCATCAATTGCTTGCCGTATTCGAGGCGTTGGCTCGACGCCAGCCCGCGGCCGTCGCGCGTCATTCGGATGGCCTTTTGCATGGCCAGCCTGCGTACGTTTGCATCTTCCGTATTTTTTGCGATGGCAATGAAATGAGGGATGGCCTCGATTTGAGGGCCGGAGGCCAGCGCCTGCAAGGCATCGCCGCGCAGGGGCGAATTCGCGGCGTTTTGCACGACAACGCTCAAGGCGTCGGCGTCATTCAGACGGGAAAGCGTCCACAGCAATTCAATTTTGCGTTGACCATCAGCTTTTTTAAAGGCGTCGATGACCGGTTTTGTGTCGACGGGGTCGGCGCTGTTCACGGCGAGTACGATGGCATCCTGCAGCGGGTCGAGTTCTCTTTCATCCCCGGCGTTTTGCAGTAAATTCAATAGTCGCTCAACATCACCGGCGTCGGCCATATCGCTCAGCGCCTTTAAAGCGGCCAGGCGAACCCGGGCGTTGCGCTCTTCCGCAAGCTTGAAAATCGCATCTTTTTGGTCCACGGCATGACGGTCGGAAAACATGCGCACCACGGCGGCTTGCGCAACCGGCGGCAGGCGCGGCAAGTCGTCCTGCAAACGATCCAACAGGCCGGCATCCGAAGCATAACTGAGCAGCGCCCTGCGAACGGCGTCCACCTCTTGCGGACGACCTCTTTGCAAAACGGCCAAAAGCTCTCGGTAGGCATCCGGCCCTTTTAATTTCGCAAAAGAGCTTATGGCGGCAACACGCACATCCTGATGGAGATCGCTCAGCGATGCGGCGACAAAGGCCAGGGCTGCGTCGTCGCCACGATCGCCGAATGCCGCAACGATGAGCGCGCGCTTTTCAGGACTCGCCGTTTTCGCAAAATCGATCCACTTTTTGCTCGTCTTTTCCCCCGGCAGCGCCGACGACAAACGAAGAGCGCCGGCCAGAATATCCTTCTCCTGCCGCCGTGACGCCTCGAGCAGGTCGGGCAACGCCTTTTGTTTTTGCAAGGCAAACAGCCCGGAAAGCGCGCGGCAGGTCAGGTGCGAAGCCGGCGATGTTTCAAGCACCTGTTTATAAAGACGCACGGCGTCTTTGGACGATTGTTTTTCAATATAGTCAAAATAATAAGACCACGCCTTTTGCGTCGAACCATTCTCGCTGCTTTCAACAGCGCGGCGTAAAACAGGCTCGGCTTTTGGCGAACCGCCGCGCGCCAGGGCGTAAAGAACAACGTCGCGCAGTTGCGCATCCGAGTTGTCGGCCAGCGGGATCAGCGCGGCGACAGCCTTGCCGCCGCCCATCTCGCCCAGCGCATTGACGATGGACAGCGTCGCCATTTCGCCGGCGCCGTCCAGCCCGGCGATCAACAGTTTTTCCGCCGCGGCGGCATCGATAGAGATCATCGCCCGCGACGCCGGGTCGCACAGGCGCTCATCCTGCAAATAAGCGGCAAGCGACTTGACCGCGGTTTTATCGCCGATGAGGGCGAGCTGTTCCATGAGAAAGGCTTTCACCTGCCAATCGCTCGCCTCGCCAATGGCTTTGACCAGCGTTTTTGAAACCAAAGCGCGGTCTTTGTCGTCATGGCGACCGACATAGTCGCACAAACCGGAGACGGCATATTTTTCAGCCGCGTCATCCTCGCCCGCCGGACGCAATCCGCGGCAGACGCTTAAAATGGCCTCCTCGCCGAGCTGCAAAAGGGCGGCGCTCAATTCATCGCGCTGCCGTGCATCCTGCGCCGGCATTTTATCGAGAATGCTCTCAACCGTCGTCTGGCCGCCGGCAAGGGCGATGAAGACAAACAAAAGCAAAAATATCGTTTTTTTCATTTTTTCACCATAATTGATTCAGGGACTCTACACATGCCACGGCGCGCGCATGGGCTGCTCAGCCAATCGATCGGCCTCATCATCATTTATAAATCGTTGCGTTTTCGGATCAAAATAGAGCTTGCGCCCCAGGCGCACGGCGATTTTGCCCAAATTGACCAACGTACAGGAACGATGTCCGTTCTGTTCGTTCAGGGCGAACTTTTGCCGTGTTCGCACCGCCCGCGGAAAGTCGATGAGCTGCGGTTCGGGATCGGGCAGCGTCGCCAGCTTTTGCTGTAAATTAGGGATGTCCGATCTCAGGCCCGGCCACACCTTGCCGTCCGGCCCTTCGAGAAACGGCGCATCTTTGTCTTTATTCTCGCCATCAAGAATGATCTCGCAGCCGTCCGCGTATTTCAGGTTGATGCGCCGCCAGGCGCCGACCGCATCCGGGTGCTGCTGCGGCGCATCCACGTCGATCTCGATGGGACTGTCGTCGTCCTTGTCGAGAAGATACTGCACGGGATCGATATAATGCTGCCCCATGTCGCCGAGACCGCCGCCGTCATAATCCCAGTAACCGCGAAAGGTGCCGTGCACGCGGTGCGGATGATAGGGTTTGTAAGGCGCCGGACCGAGCCAGAAATCATAATCCAGCTCCGGCGGCACGGGCTGCGGCGGCAGCACGGTTTTGCCGCTCCAGTAAAACTTCCAGCCGAAACCGGTGGCGCCGTTGATGGTCGCCTTGATCGGCCAACCGAGCAGGCCGTTTTGCACGATCTTTTTCAGCGGCTTGACCTCCGTGCCAAAGCCGTAAAATCGGGCGCGGAATCGAAACCAGGTGTTGATGCGGAAAATGCGGTCATACTGCTGCACCGCCTTGACGACCTGCCGACCTTCGCCGATGGTGCGCGTCATCGGCTTTTCGCACCAGATGTCCTTGCCCGCCTCGGCGGCGGCGATGGACATCAGCGCGTGCCAGTGCGGCGGCGTGGCGATGTGCACCACATCGATGTCATCTCGCTCCAATACTTCGCGAAAGTCGTGATAGCCCTTCACCTCCGGACCGCTCATTTTGAGCGCCCGTTGCAGGTGTCCTTTATCGACGTCGCAGACGGCGAGAAGGCGCGCATCTGTATATTTGACATGACCCCGCCCCATGCCGCCGACGCCGATGACCGCCTTGGTCAACTGGTCGCTGGGCGCCGTACGACCCGGACCGCCCATAACGCTGCGCGGGACAATGGACACCGTCGCCAGCGTCGCCAGCGACGAGTGAATGAAATTTCTTCGGGAAAGACTTTTTTGAGAACTCATGAGCTGCTCCTGAATTGGGGGGATTTATTCAACGATGAAATAAATGAAAAAGAAGGCAAAGGTGCAAGGGATTTTAAGAGAGAGACAATATTTTACAAGCTTTCGTGCAAAAAGGGGATTGATTTGAAGTAATTTTCGTCGCCCGCTCTCCTGATAGAATGGTTCCCTGAAGACATTGCAGAGAGACCAGTCAGAGTACAGATTAGCCAATGCCCCTCTCTGTCTTTAACGAAAGAGGTTA
>JAJRST010000032.1 GCA_024278645.1 bacterium
AAAGATCGGCGCCAGTTGAAACGTTTGCGGTTTTGTATTCGATTTGTCAATTAAAATCGTGGCTGTTTTAATCGTTAATGAATAGCTCTGCGTGTCGCAGAAAGCAGGGATGAAATAGGGCAGCCGCGGTCCGGCCATCAGTGTAAAGTCAAAGTGGCCGACCTCGAGCGGAACGCCCATGATGGCGATCTCGCCGTTCATAACGGATTCTTTATCGTCAATCTTGTCCTGGTAGACGACGACTCGGCGGTTGCCGAATGTTCTGACAATTTTACGTGCGTTATTAAACGCGGTCGCCGTTGGGAAAATCGATGTCCCTATCTGTATCGGCTCGCCCGCCTGTAAAAATGCGGCAAGAAAGAAAAGCGAAATTAAAATTGATGATTTCATAACGACTCCCCATTTCGTTAAGAATATGATTTATCACATAAATTTATTCTTTTCCGGAAAATAATCATGTTCCTCGCCTTCCGGCTCCATGTGGATGGTCGCTTCAATATTCAATTTATCCCGAATGGTAAGTTCCAGTTCATTGGCCAGCGTATGTGCCTGGAGCAACGTGTAATCCCGCGGAAATACGAGATGAAATGTAAGCTCGGCGTGGTCGCCATATTCATGAAGGTGAAAATGGTGCGCACGCAGCGGCCGACCGCTGATGTCCAGGCAAAGCGCTTTAATTTCCCGCAATGTTGATTTGTCGGGTATTTTACCCATCAGCGGATCGACGGCTTCGCGAATGATTTCAAAGGCGGAGTAGAGAATCAACATCGCCACAATAATGCCCAGCACGGCGTCGATCCACCAAAAAAATCGTCCCAAAAAAATGCCCACAAGAATGATCAGCGAAGAGAAGGCGTCGCTTCGATGATGCCAGGCGTCCGCCCTGAGCGCATTGGAATGGGTCCGGCGAAAGGCCCAGAAGGCAAATTGCGCCAGCCCTTCCTTGCTTATAATAGACAAAATTGTGACGACAATGGCGATAATGCCATAATGAAATTCCGGTTTCTGATGCAGGCGTTCTATCGACTCGCTGATGAATTCATAAGCGACAAAGGCCAGAAACATGCCGATGAGAATCGCGGTGATCAATTCGGCTCTGCCGTGTCCAAAGGGGTGCCGCTCGTCCGGCGGCTTTTCGGAGACTTTGGCGCCGATGAGCAAAAAGATGGAAGATATGGAATCCGACAGCGTATGCCAGGCGTCGGCAATGATGGCGATGGAGCCGGAGACGATGCCGGCCCAGTATTTCAAGCCGAACAACAGAATATTGATGGCAATGGACAGCCATCCTTCGAGATAGGAAAGTTTTGTGTTTCGGGATTTTGTCATGTTAGTAAGGGGTTGTTCATTTTTTATATGCGACATAAATATCGGCCTCTATCATTGTCCCCTCTTCATAGAAATGGTGGACAAAGTAAAGATTGCCGCTGTCATCCAAAGTCGGTTCTCCTGCGAACTGTGACACGATGAGTTCGGGTTTGCTCCACGCTCCCTTTACATTGACGGAACGATATATTGCCGGAGTTCCGGAATATGTTCTGGAGAACCACAGCTCATTTCCATCCGAAGAGACAAAGGGGTAACCATCCATTGCAGCCGTATTAACGGCGTCTAAATGAATGGGGTCCGACCATGAACCCGCATTCCTGTCCGTGAGCCAGATGTCATACCCCCCTTGCCCGCCAGGACGGTCGGAATGGAAATACAGATCGTCTCCGTGGATGTGGACTTCTCCGATCTGAATTTCTTTCATCAAACGATCGCCGACATATTTCCAGTTTTTCCAATTTCCATCGATAAACGAGGCTGTAAATATGTTTACGCCGACATAACCTTCCCTAACGGAGGCGAACCACATTTCATTGCCCTGCACGCAGACGGCGCCGTCCAGGGAGAGTTTGCCGGGATTTTGCAGCCAAACTCTTTTCGCATCGGTCCAATAATCACCCTGTTTATGGCTGACCCACACTCCTGTGACTTGATCGAGCAGTTGTTTTTCGGGAGGGATTCTTACATCAGGAGTGAAAAAGAAATATAGCGTTTTCCCGTCTTGCAGTATAAATGGAGAGTCCTCGGCTCCGGCGGTGTTTATCGGGCCGGGAAGAGGAATCGGATTCTCGTATTCATCTGAATAAAGAAGTGGCGGATGTTGGTCTGTCTCGGGTTTTCTTTTGACGACATCATCAGGTATTTTGTCCTCACGGTCGACATCGGGATAGGGCGCTATTGGATTCTCATTGGGACAGCCGCAAATGAGCGATAGTCCCACAAATAATCCTGAAATCAGAAACGCCTTTGACGTTCTCACCATTTTTTTCATTGTCACACCTCTTTTTTGAACTATAAGCCGAACTTTACTCTTTAATATAACAATAAAAATATTTTAAAAACCAACAGATTTAAAAAAACGTTAAAAAATGCGAGAATGCTGATTTAAAGTTGAAAAGTGTTCAGAACATTGGTTGTCGATTGGCTCCACTTGGCATGCCATTGTTTTTTTATTTCTTTGTTTTTTATTTCAGGAATGTTACTTTAATAAAAACAAGTCTGCCAATCAAATACAAGATATCATGCCGCAAACCCCGCAATCCATTCTCAAATCAATTTTTGGCTACGATGAATTTCGTCCGCTGCAGAAGGAAATCATTGACAATGTGCTGGCCAAACGCGACACGCTGGTGATCATGCCCACCGGCGGCGGCAAGTCGTTATGCTACCAGATCCCGGCGCTGGTTTTTAAAGGCCTCACCGTGGTGGTATCGCCGCTTATTTCGTTGATGAAGGACCAGGTGGAGCAGCTCAAGGAGGTTGGCGTCGCCGCGGAGTTTCTCAACAGTTCCTTGTCGGCGCAAGAATACGAGAGCATCGGGAAGGATGTGCAAGAGGGCAAAGTAAAGCTGCTCTACGCCGCGCCCGAAGGATTACTGACCGAGCGGATGCTGGCCATGCTGAAATCGCAAAAGGTGGACTGCCTGACTATCGACGAGGCGCACTGCATATCCGAATGGGGGCACGATTTTCGGCCCGAATATCGCCGGCTGGTGGAGGTGCGCCGCCAGTTCCCGGAGGCCGTGTGCATCGCCCTCACGGCCACGGCCACGCCGCGTGTGCAAAAGGACATCACCGAAACGCTCGGCTTTGAAAAGTCGAACGAGTTTGTCGCCAGCTTTAACCGCGAGAACCTGTTCCTGCAGGTGCGGCCGAAAACCGACCCCGCCCGACAGACCATACAATTTCTGGAACAGCATCCGAACCAGTCCGGCATCATCTACTGCTTTTCGCGCCGACAGGTGGACGAGTTGTCCGCCTATCTCGCCTCGCACAACTATTCCGTGCTGCCTTACCATGCCGGCTTGACGGACCAGGAGCGCAAGCGCAACCAGGAGTTGTTCATCCGCGACGATGTGCAGATCATCGTCGCCACCATCGCCTTTGGCATGGGCATCAACAAACCGAATGTGCGTTTCGTCATCCATTACGACCTTCCCAAAAACATCGAGTCCTATTACCAGGAGATCGGCCGCGCCGGCCGCGACGGTGTGCGCGCCGACTGTCTGCTGCTTTTCAGTTATGGCGACCAGCAAAAGATCCGCTACTTTATCGACCAAAAAGAGGACCCGCGGGAGCGCCGCAATGCGTTGCACCACTTGGAGGCGATGATGCGCTACGCGGAGACGGACGCCTGCCGCCGCGCGCCGCTGCTCACCTATTTCGGCGAGAATTACACGAAAGCGAATTGCGGTCTGTGCGACAATTGCGTGGAGGAGAAAAAGGCGTTTGTCGACGTCACCGTGGCGGCGCAAAAATTTCTCTCCTGCGTCAAAAGAACCCGGGAGATTTTCGGCGCCAACCACATCATCGATGTGCTGCGCGGCTCGGAAAACAAAAAGGTGCTCGATTTCGGGCATCACAATCTGCCGACCTACGGCGTCGGCAAGGAATATTCCAAGCAGCAGTGGCAGAATCTGGCGCGGCAGTTCCTGGCGCAGGATTTGTTGTACAAGGACGTGGACTATGGCAGCCTGAAAATAACCGAAAAAGGCGAGGATGTCCTGTTCAGGGAGGCCAAGGTGTACGGTCGTCTGGAGGAGCAGCAAATCGCCGCCGCCAGGGGCGAGTCGCGCCACGACGAACGCCTGTTCGCCTTGCTGCGGGAGAAGCGCAAGCAGTTGGCCGATCGCCAAAACGTGCCGCCGTACGTCATTTTTTCCGACCGGGCGCTCATCGAGATGGCCGCCTTTTACCCACAAAGCCGGGACAGCTTTTTGGCGATCAGCGGCGTCGGCGAGGTCAAGCTGAATCGATACGGC
>JAJRST010000454.1 GCA_024278645.1 bacterium
CATTTTCTGGGGCTTTCATTTATTGCGCTTGGCCTGCGCACGCCGCCGCCAAGCGAGAAACGCAGCGCGGCCGTCTTTCAAAATTCCATCGGCATCCTGTCGCAACTTCTTTTACAGGCGATTATCGGCTTTGGCATTACACTGATTCTCATTTACACATTTATGCCAAATTTATTTCACACATTCGGCTTTCTGCTGCCGCTGGGTTTTGCCGAGGGACCGGGCCAGGCCTTTTCCATAGGCGAAGCATGGAGGGCGTATGGGATTGAAGGCGCCGGAAATGTGGGTTTGACCTTTGCGGCCATCGGGTTTTTACTCTGCTGTTTTGGCGGCATCTTTTTGATCAATCATGCGTTGAAACGCGGTTGGATCTCGCAACAAGAATTGCAGCACATGCGCGCCAGGGAAACGCAGACCGGCATTCGCCCCAAGGGCAGCAAGCTCCCGGTCGGCGCCTACCTCACCAGCGACACCGATGCGATCGACTCTATTTCGCTGCACATGGCGCTGGTGCTCACCTCTTATTTTTTCGCCTGGCTCTGCCTCAAGGGAGTCACTTTTTTATTGGGATTGCTCGGTCCCGCCGGCCATGAACTGGCGGTGAACCTGTGGGGGCTGCATTTCATTTTTGCCGTCACCATGGGATTGCTGGTGCGCAATATTTTAAAAGTGTTGCGCGTTGAATATATCATTGACAACCGCACCATGACGCGCATATCCGGGATGAGCGTCGATATTATGGTGACCAGCGCCATTGCGGCTATTTCAATCGCCGCGGTGTCCAGGTTCTGGCTGCCGATCCTGCTCATTGCCGGAACCGGATCGATCGCCACATTTATAACCACAATATGGTTCTGTTCGCGCCTGTTCTCCGATCATCGGTTTTTGCGCACCTTGTTTATTTTCGGCGTCTCCACGGGCACCCTCTCCACGGGTCTGGCCTTGCTGCGCGCCGTGGACCCGGAGTTCGAATCGCCGGTGGCCGTTGATTACACCTATGCCTCCGCCTTTACCTTTTTGATGGTCATCCCACTGATTCTGGTCATTAACCTGCCGCTGCAAAGCTACAAAACCGGCAATATGATTTACAGTTGGATTACCCTGGGAATAATGGGCGCTTACCTGCTTTTTGTCGCTATTTCATATATCCTCATTACACGAAAAAAGGCCTTTGGACAGCGGCAAAAATGGTGGTTCCATGTTCCCGACGTCGCCCATCCACGGCAGTAAAAATAACAGCCATATTGCCGTGCCGCGGTTGAAGGACATGTTTGTTAAAAGGAGAAAAACGACAAGGTTGGTATAAAAAAAGCGGATGGCATTTGTACTCGCCTAGGGGGGGTCAGCAAGTACGGAGGGGAGGAAAGCCATCCGCTTTTATATTTGTATACACAAAAACTATATTCCAAACAACAACTTTAAAAAACATGCGGATGGCGAGCATTTGCTTAGGGGGGGTCAGCAAATGCGGAGGGGAGGAGCCATCCGCACATTAAATTTTTTAAGAAAATCCAACGACCTGAAAGTAAAATTGTTCCCGCTATTTTAAAAAGAAACCGATAAAATCTCCTGAAATATTCGTGTTAATGGCAATGAAATTTCAAGATAACTCCCTGATTGAACACCTAAAGCTAATCATTTACGAAAATAAAATCAAGGAATATTTTTCACTAAAAGCACACGCACCCCTTTAAATGAATGTTTTTTTCATAAATTGCTTTCCCTGCCCAAGCCGACAAACAGCACATCGCACATAACTATGAGATGGAAGACATGGAAAAAGGATTCACGAAAATGACGCGACCCTCGCAGCGTCCGTCGCCTTGAGGGTCGTGTTTATTATAAAATTCAATGGCCCCGCCTATGAAATTCAAAACACCTCTTTGCAACACGGCCCTTATTTGATCAGAACCATCTTGCGCGTTGCCTGAAAATCGCCGGCCTGGATGCGATAGTAATAAATTCCTGAACCTACGATTCGCCCCGCGCTATCGCGGCCGTTCCAGGAGAGTTCATGATAACCCGGGTCCATGTGCCTGTCGAGGAGGGTACGCACGGCCTGGCCGCGAATATTGTAAACGATGATTTTCGTCTCTACCGCCTTGGGCAGTTGAAAACGAATGGTCGTCCTTGGGTTGAACGGATTCGGGTAATTCTGCAACAGCATGAAATCCCGGGGCACATCCACAGTCACCATGATCGCCTCGCTCTGCCCCCTGTCGCCGTCGCGATCCACATCTTCAAGTTTGTAGAAATAGGTGCGGCCCGATGCAGCCGTGCTGTCGGTGAACGAATAGCTTTTCGTCGTACTGGCGACAAGATCGCCGTTTATTTTATCGTATGGCCCTTTTTTGGAGATGCTGCGCAATACGTTAAAACCGAGGTTGCCGAATTCGTTGGCGGTCTCCCATTCCAGTTCAACGCCTTTGAACGGCACGGACCTGCCGCCGAAACTGCTCAGCTCCACCTTGACCTTCACGCTCCAATTGTGGTAGACCTGGGTGTGGCCGTCGGAAGCATACACCTTCACCGAATACCAGCCAAGCGGAAAGTCGGACGCACGCAGCACAAAAGTCGCCCTGGTGATCGGTTGCAATTGCTCGTTGACGTACCAGGCGTAGCTCACCGGCCCGTTGGCGTCGATGACGGAGATGACAAAAGTCTCTTCTCCGCTTTCCGGGATTTTAATGAACGGCACGGTCGGCTCGTAAGAATAGATGCGCATCCTGGAAATGACGTTGACGCTGGTGGAGTCTTTGTCGTAGCCGCCGCGATTGTCTTCGACGCGATAGGCGATGTTCCAGGCGCCTTTTTGCCCCGACGACGGCGTCCAGATGACCTCATTTGCGTTGGGGTCGAAAACGGCGCCGTTGGGCAGCGTCGAGGTGATCAGGTAGTTCAACGGGTCGCCGTCGTCGTCGGTTGC
>JAJRST010000033.1 GCA_024278645.1 bacterium
CATAAAGATGATTTTCGCCAGAATGAAAAGCGCGTGCTGGATTATGTGTTGTTGGAGGTAAAACCTTCCAGGGCGGATACAAACGCCAGTTATCGCCAGGCGGAGGAGCTGCTCGCCGACGTCAAGGCCGGCAAGGATTTTGCCCAACTGGCTGAAATTTATTCCCAGGACCCCGGTTCGGCGGAAAAAGGCGGCGATCTCGGCTGGTTCAAACGCAGCGCCATGGTCAAGCCCTTTGCCGACGCCGCTTTTGCCGCTAAAAAGGGCGATATTGTCGGCCCCGTCAAAACGCAGTATGGCTTGCACATCATCAAGGTGGAAGATAAACGCCGCCAGAACGGCGAAGAAGAAGTGTGGGCGAGACATATCCTGCTCAAGTTCGAACCCTCCAACTCGACAAGAGAAGCGCTGCGCGATGAAGCGGAATATTTATCCGATGCGGCAAAAGAAGCCGATTTGCGCACCATCGCCGAGGCCGAGAGCCTTCAAGTGAATACGACGCAACCGTTCGAGGTTGACGGATTCATTCCCGGCATCGGCATGGAAAAGCGCGTCAACCGAATCGCCTTTCGCTCCAAAGTCGGCGAGGTCAGCAGCGTCATCAATACCGACAACGGCTTTCTCGTTATGCAGCTCAAGGAGATCATCCCGGAGCATATTCAACCATTGGAAGAGGTGAAGACGCAAATTATCAGCGCCGTAAAGGCGGAAAAGAGAATGCAGGCCGCCAGGGAAGCGGCGGAAGCTGTTTACAACAAGCTGGTCGCCGGCGCCACGCTGGAACAGGCGGCGGCGGAAGACAGCTTGAAACTTCAGCAAACGGCCGAATTTATGCTGGGACGCCCCATCCCCGGCGTCGGGCGCGAACCCCGGTTCGCAGGCGCGGCCATGAATTTGCAGGTCGGCGAATATTCAAAACCGATTGAAGGCATGCGCGGCTACTATATCCTCCAGGTCATCGACAAGACCGGTTTCAACGAAGAAGATTTTGAGAAACAAAAAGCCGGCATTCTGGCCCAATTGCGTGTGCGCAAGCGCAACCAGATGTTCAGCGTCTGGTACGCCAAGCTCAAGGAAGATGCAAAGATCAAGGACTATCGCAACGACTATTTTTAAGATCAAGACCTCGGAGGCTTTAAAAACCTCCGAGGTCTTGCTTTTTTATTGCATTCCCGCCCGCCATTGACTAGCTTTTACCAAATAATTGATCCTCTCAAAAACAACAACGTAACGTTATGAAAAAAATCTTTTTTCTTTTCATTTCTATTTATCTCGTTGTCACAAGCTGCAGCACCAATAATCCGTCGCAGCCGGGAACCACGCTGTCCACCTGCCAGCTCGTATGGCAGGATGATTTTAAATCCGGCTTGGGAAATCGCTGGAGCATCGCCGACTGGACATTCGACAACAATTTATGCGAGTTCGGTTCAAACATGGTGAATGTGACCGACGGCGTCCTCTATTTGGGCGTGGCGCGAAAATCGAACAACAGAGGCAAATTTCCGCAAAAGCCCTATTGGGGCGCCGAGGTCTATACGACAAGCTCGTATCAATACGGCAGGTTTGAAACAGTGATGCAGCCCAACAGCCGCCACGGCATGGTCGCCTCATTTTTTCTCATGGCCGGCGTCTATGACGTGGACAATACGCTCATCGACTGGTACGAAATCGACATCGAATTCGCCGGCAAGACGAATGAAATCTCGTTCGCCCTGCACTGGATGGCCGATAAAAAGCTCCGGTCCTCCGTCAAGCAGGTCAAGCTTGACTTTGACGCCGCAAAGGAATTCCACAAGTACGGCATCGAATGGACGCCGACGGCGATTCAGTTTCTGATCGACGACGAGTCCGCGGCCATTTTCGATGATCCCGACATTTTGAAGGAATTGCAGCACCCGATGAGCATCCACGCCAATTATTGGGTTTCCAACAACCCCGACTGGGTGGGAGAATTTCACGACAGCATACTGCCGCAGCAGACGGCGTACAAGTCGATCGCCTATTACAAGCTGGTGGAGACGTGAGGATAGGACGGTTTCCGGGTGGAGCCGAAAGTTTTGAGTGAAGATTTGAGATGAACGATTTTGGATATGAAATCCAAAATCGTTCATCTGCAATCCGAGATCAATTTATTTCACCAGCAAAAGCCGCTTTATCGCCTTGAACGATCCCGCTTTTAATTGATAAAAATAGATGCCCGATGGCAACGATTCGCCGCTTTCATCCACGGCGTCAAAGACGACCACATGCTCGCCGGCGCCCAGGCGGCCGCTGACGAGCGTACGCACCAGCCGGCCGCTCACATCAAAGACCTGCAACGAGACAATTTCATCATGCGGCAGACGAAACGGAATGGCCGTGGACGGGTTGAACGGGTTGGGATAGTTGTCCAGCAGCGCAAAATCGTCGGGGAGCGTCGCCTGCGCGACAGATAAAATCCGCCGCGGGACGAGATAAAAGGACAGAGAGTCGTGCGCGGTCACAACCTTGATCACTGAAATTTCCTGCAACGTTGCCGGACGCCAGCTCGTCGACACAAGGCCGTTGG
>JAJRST010000455.1 GCA_024278645.1 bacterium
GCCGCGCCGGCGACGCATAATTTCAGCCCGTTTCTCGACGCCAACCCGAACGCCGATCCGTCGCAGCGCTACAAGGCGCTCGGCGGCACGCAGGAGAGCGGCCTCATCGCCTTTGTCTCCGCCGACGGCATTCACTGGCAAAAACTGCAAGAAGAGGCGGTTTTTACAAAGGGCGTGTTCGATTCTCAGAACGTCTCTTTTTGGTCCGAGGCCGAACAGCAATACGTCTGCTACTTCCGCACCTGGACAAAGCTGAACTACAAAGGCTATCGTACGGTCAGCCGCACGACGTCGCCGGACTTTATTCATTGGAGCGACCCCGTACAAATGACCTTCGGCGATGCGCCGATAGAGCATCTGTACACCAACCAGACGCACCCCTATTTTCGCGCGCCGCATCTTTACGTCTCCGTCGCCGCCCGCTTTATGCCGAAACGACAAGTGCTCACGGATGAGCAGGCGGAAAAGTTGGGCGTCAACCCGAAATATTTCAAGGACTGCTCGGACGCCATTTTCATGACCTCGCGCGGCGGCCATGTTTACGATCGAACCTTCATGGAGGGATTCATCACGCCCGGCATTGGGCTGGAAAACTGGGTGTCGCGCACCAATTATCCGGCGCTCAACGTGGTGCAAACCGGGCCGACGGAGATGTCGATTTACGTCAACCAGAACTATGCGCAGCCCACGGCCTGCCTGCATCGCTACTCCCTGCGCCTGGACGGGTTCGCCTCGCTGTATGCGGGATACGACGGCGGCGAGATGCTCAGCAAGCCGCTCGTTTTTCAGGGAAGGCGGCTGCTGCTCAATTATTCCACCTCGGCGGCGGGCGACATCCGTGTGGAGATTCTGGATGAAGGAGGGAAGCCCATTCCCGGCTACACCCTCGCCGACGCCCGGCCGCTCATCGGCAATGAAATCGAACGCGCCTTTTCCTGGACCTCGGGCGATGACGTGAGCGCCCTGGCCGGAAAGCCGGTGCGGCTGCGATTTGTTTTAAAAGATGCGCATGTTTATTCTTTGCGGTTTGAATAACAAAAGACCATGCATATATCTCGGAAGGTCGTTGAAAAAGTGAATGACCCCGGTTGTCCGAAGGACGCCTAGTGTCGTAAAAGTTGCAATGATTTGAATTGGCGGCAGAAGGTCTTGTCGCTTTACACCATGCTTTGTCTTGGCATGGGAACGGCGCAGACGAAAAAATTTAAAAATATACCGCCACGCCAATCTTAACCGGCTGCGGGTTGATATGCCAAGAGTGAGTTGTGTAATATCCAATGAGCTTGTTCAATGTACGACCGTACTGATAAAACAGCAGCGTTATGTATTCCGCCATGACGCTTAGGTGTTCATTAAGAAAATACTCGCCGCCGACAAGCAAACTCACGCCGATGTTAAAAGCACGGTGCGTGGATTGGTAAGAGACCACCCAGCCCGACCCGTTTGCTTTTTGCGTTTGATCAAAGGTGTATAAAAATCCCACGTACGGGCCGCCGCCGCCATAGAATTTTAGTCTCGACTTTCCTTTGTAGTGAATAAGCTGCAGGAATACGTCGGAGATCGCCCGTGTGGAATCTTTTTGGGTGAACAATAGAGGCGTCGACGGGTAGTCCGGTTTATAGTCAAACCAATTGATGCTGACGCCGAAGCGCATCGTCCGGTTCGGCGCGGTGAATTTTTGTGCTGAAAAAAGAGACCCCTGAAAATGCTTCAATGTCAATTCTGAAAAACGAGCCTGTACGCCCCACGCGCCTGTATCTGGCGTCTTTATTTTCGGGGATGCGGCATAGATCGCCGTCACGCCGTACAGGATGATAAAAATAATTGCTTTTTTCATTTTTTCCCCACTTGTTAAAAATAAATAGCGACCCCAAATTTGAGCGGCAGCGATGTTATTGCCTTCAGGGAGCTCGGCCACTCGGGAGTGTCATCCAAATAGACCTTTTGATTCTCTTGGTAAAATAAAATTCCATACTCTAGCATTACGGCGATGCGAGCCGTCAGATAGTACTCGGCGCCAGCGACCGCGTTGACGCCCATTGCGACCGATTTTAATGTTCCCCATCGACGAATAGATCCATCGATCGTCCTTGAAAAGGAGACAATGGAATTGTCATTGTACATTGTTGAAAACCAGGGGCCGATCCCCCAATAAAAAAGCGCACGTTTTGGGCCATAATACCACAGCGCTTGGGCCGAGATTGCCGCTTTCCAGTCGAGTGTTTTCTGTTGGTAAGAAGATTCGTCCCAATCCGAAGAGGACGAGTTAACCCCCCCATCAACACCCAGGCGCACGGCGAACCGAGGCCGTATAAAGTACTGGCCGGAGATGATGAGGCCTTGAAGATCTTTGATGGAAAGATTTTCATCGACTTTAAATTGGAGCCCCCAGTTGTGGGCCGTCGGCATGATGGCTCCGTCTTGTTCTGCATTAAGCATTGCCGACAGCATGGCGAGAAAAATAAAAACATGAACAGATCGCTGCATGTTGACGCCTCCCCATGATTTTATTGGTGAATGGTTGCAACGGCATGTGATTTTAATAACGATACAATATTTTGCTAGTTCCCGATGAAGATAAAAAAAGTAATGGAGAGCAGATGTGGCGGGTCATGTTTCTTTGGCGGTGGATTGCTTCGTCGCTTCGCTCCTCGCAATGCCTTGGTTTACCCCCGTCTTAGCGGCATACTCATACACCGCGGCCCGCCGCGGCCGCGCACCAGTTCCGA
>JAJRST010000456.1 GCA_024278645.1 bacterium
CAGACAACCGGAGCCCTTGCGGGCATCCGGTGTCTTTGGCATCTCACCGACCCCGGATGTCCGAGCGAATGCGAGGACTCCGGGTGTCGCCACCATTGAAAGTATATTGAGCCTGTCTTTTTCAAACATAGATTACCTCATTCTCAAGGTACTGTCTTAATATAGGGCTTGACATACTTTTCACGGCACAAATCAACATCCCGTTGAATCAGTGGAACCACTCATCATGATCATTCACATCCTCGTTCGTTGTTTCGTATACCGATGTTTTTTAAATATAAATTTTTTCCCGGAAACACAAGCGCTATTTGAAAGAACTTTGGAAATAATATTTTTAATATTTTATTGCATTTTACGAAACAATTTCGTATTATTTTACGTTAATCGTTTTATTAAACATTTACCGTAAGCTTTTATCAATTATGTCTGATTTAAAAAAATTCGAACACAATCTCAAATTCAATCAAATCATCGCCACGGCGAAAAAGCTGTTCTACCGCTACGGCATCAAAAGAGTGACCATCGAGGAAATTTGCAGCGAAGCTAAAGTCAGCAAAATGACCTTTTACAAATTTTTCCCCAATAAAATGGAGCTGGCGAAATATCTTTTGCTGAGCATCATCGAGACGGCGGAAAAAGAGTACGAAAAGATCATCGACAGCGACATTCCGTTTCCGGAAAAGGTGCGGCGCATGATCGACCTCAAGCTGCAGCAGACCAAAGATATCAGCTCGGAATTCGTCATGGATTTGCTGAAAAACCCGGATCCCGAGATCGCGGAACTTTATCAGCTCAAAAGCCGGGAATCGTTGCAGAATTTTATGCTCTTTATGCAGCGCGCACAGCAAGACGGCGATATCCGCGCCGACGTCAAGCTGGAATTCATCCTTTACTTTTTGAATAAAATGAATGAGATGAGCGTCGATGAAAGCCTGGCCGCATTGTATGAGACGCCGGGGGAGATGATCAACGAGATGATCAACTTTTTTTTCTATGGCATTCTGAAAAGATGAAAAAGGGCGAAAAGGGAACAGGGAAAAAGGATACGGGAGAAAATAATCGCATCTTTTACACAAGTTTTTTTTCAGCCTTTTTCTTAATGACTTTGCGGCAGTACTAAATTTATCAGGAAATAGAAATGCAGCGGCTGGTTTTGGCGACATTATTTTTATCATCATCCCTTTTGGCATTGGATTGGGATATTCGCGGCCAGGCGTCGCTGTGGAACAACAGCAACACGGAAGAGCTGCAAAAAACGCAAATCGGTTTGCGTTACATTCCGGAGCTGGCGCTCACGCACAACATCAGCAGCGAGTCTTTTATCGACGTCGATATTTCCTACAATGCTTTCTCCCGCTACGATTTCGGTGCAAACGACAGTCGCTCAAGTATTTCCCCCTATCGTTTTTGGCTGCGTTGGTCCGCTTTGCAGTTTGAGGCGCGCCTGGGGTTGCAGCAGATCAAATTCGGCCAAGCCGTGATCCTGCGTCCGCTGATGTGGTTCGATCAAATCGACGTCCGCGACCCGCAGCAATTCAGCAAAGGCGTACCCGCCCTGCTGCTGCGTTATTATTTTCTCAACAACGCCAACGTGTGGCTGTGGGGCGTTCTTGGAGAGGGCGACACCAGGGGCCTGGAAATTTTCCCATCGGAAGAAAACTCGCTTGAATACGGCGGGCGGATTCAGTATCCCACGCCGGCGGGCGAAGCAGCGTTGAGCTGGCATCATCGCCGCGCCGACGCCTCTCCCCTGCTGCCGGATTATCTGGCGAACGCCGTGGCGCCCTTTTCCGAGGATCGCTTTGCCATCGACGGCAAGTGGGACGTTGGCATTGGCCTGTGGTTTGAGAGTGCGGTCATCCACAAAAAATTCAACGGCATTCCGGGTTCTTTTGAACCACTGCCGTCTATAGGGAAAAGCGACTTTTACCAAAAATACCTGAGCATCGGCGCCGATTACACTTTTGGCCTGGGCAATGGCCTGCACATCCTTGGCGAACATCTTGTCTTCGCCAACTCCTCCGAGTTGGCGGGCCGGGACAAGAGAAGCGAATTCTCCACGCTTTTGGCGGATTACAACTTTTCCCTGTGGGACACGGCGCTGGGCATCCTTTACTACAATTGGGAGACGCACGAGTGGTACAAATTTCTGACCTGGCGACGCACATACGACAATTTCAGCTTTAACGTCAGCCTGTTCTGGAATCCGGATGCGCCGCTGATGGCCGCCGACGACGAGAGCAGCACGTTTGGGAGAGGCAAGGGATTTCAAATCATGGTCATTTTTAATCATTAATAGAGTTGAAGGGAAACAGCATGGAAAACGGCAAACTGGTCATCGTCGAGCAGTTGACAAAGCGCTATCCCATGGGCGAGGGCGAGAGCCTGACCGCGCTAAAAAACGTCAACCTGACTTTTGAGCGGGGGGAATTCACCGGCGTCGTCGGGCCGAGCGGCTCCGGGAAAACGACGCTTTTGAACATCATCGGCTCGCTGGACACGCCCACGGAAGGGCGCGCCATCGTTCTGGGCCGGGATGTCAACAAGCTCAGCGCAAGGCAGTCGGCCGACTTGCGCAACCATCATCTTGGCTTTATTTTCCAGACCTACAACCTGCTGCCCGTGTACACGGTTTTCGAGAACGTCGAATTCCCGCTGTTGCTGCTCGGCATGTCGGCGGCGGAGCGCAAAAAGCTTGTGATGCAGGCCCTGGAACTGGTCGGCATGGCCGATCGCTGGAAATCCAAACCGCTGCAGCTCTCCGGCGGCCAGGGGCAGCGCGTGGCCATCGCCCGCGCCATCGTCAAAAAACCGGAACTCGTCCTCGCCGACGAACCCACGGCCAACCTCGACGCCGA
>JAJRST010000457.1 GCA_024278645.1 bacterium
CGTTGCTTGCTTGTCGGTCAGCGCCAAATAGTCGTCAATGGCAATGAGAAACATGACGTTGTCGTAAATGTCGATGGCGAGGTGGCTGTTTTCATCCAGGGCCACGCCCCAGGAATGTTCCGGCTGCACGTCGCCCCAGTCGACGGTGGTCGCGCCCCAGATCAGGCCGTGTTTTTCATCGAAGCGATGATGCATCAAAAAAGACAACGCCGCTTGCATACGCTCGACAACCGTTTGCCCGTTGATCTCCTGCGTCAAAATGGAAGAGTCGCCGGTGACGGCGACGTATTTGTAAATCGCCTGAATCAGCGAGCTTTCCTGGTCCGTCTCCACGGTATTTTTATGGCCGCGCAATTTCGGTCGTGTGTCGGATAAAATATAATCATATCCCGCGTGAGCCGCTTCGACGGGGATGTAGCCGTCGATGATGGCGCCGTCCCGGCCCTGAAAGTGGAAAAAAGTCAACAGCGCCTGGCGCAAGCGCGACTTTTCCTGCACCTGCAACGCTGTTTCGATAAAAGTGTTCAGATCGCGAATCCACACTTCGCCGTAGCCGCTGCCGGCGTTGAGCTCGCCGCCGAGGATGGATTTGGCGCGTTGCAGCACTTGTGTGAGATCGGGGTTGTTGAGAATGACTTTGGCAAGATTTCGGTCGGCGTGTTCTATGGAGATTTTGGCTTTCACTGTTGTCGCCGCCATAACCAAAATGAAGAGTGCGCTGAAAAATGAAATCAAACATTTCGCAGAGTGAGAATGCATCATAAAAGGCCTGTTTTAGTGAAGAGTGGGGAGGGAAAAATGCCGCCATGCCCCTGTTTGCGGCACGGCGGCTTTTGTGTTTTCAAATTTGTTCAGGAGGACTGCTCGACCTTCCCGGTCGCCCCCTCCATTATCACGTCAAAAATGTAACCGGCGGAAAAGTCCTTGTCCAAGGCAATTTTGCCCTCAAAGACAACAACATCGCCGACTTTGACAACATCATTCGTGGTCACTGTCAGGTCGTAATTGCCGTTGTCGCTGGTGCCGTCCTTGATATGCACCCAGTTGCGTCCCATAATGGCTTCGTTGACTTTGACGACCTGGCCGCGAATACGCACCGTTTTGCCGTCATATTTTTTCCGGTTGCCGTACAATTCCGCAACGGTTATTCCGCCCTGCACAGGCGCAATTGATATTTCCCGAGCTTGTTCGGTTTTCACTTTGCCATGCGGCGATTGCATTGCTGCGCCGCCGCCCGGCGCTCCTGCAAGGGGCTCACGGCTGACGCCGTCGACAAAATAGACAACGTCAAAAGTTTTGCCAAGGTCTTTGCTCTCAAAGTTTTTCATTTCGAGACCGCCGACATAATATACCGTTTCGCCTTTTGGAACTTCCACTTTAGTTGTGGATATCCAAAACTCGCGTCCGTTTTCCGATACTTTCAGAAAGGTGTACGAGTTTGCCTGCAGCACTTCCAGCACGGTCACCTGGTGAACTCCGGCGGCGACGTCCTGCACCGCCTGCTCTTTTCCCTATTTTGTGAACATGCGGCCAGAAGAAGGGCTGAAAACATCAGTAATACGACCAGCTTGTTACGCATATTTCGTCCTTTCAATTTAATACAAAGAAATTTATTAGGGTTTGACGCCCAATGTAACGCGTACATTTTGGCATTAAAATTTATTTAGAAAGATAGTGCTTTCTTGAGACGAATGCAAGAGGGAAAGTGTGAGCAAAATCGTAAAGATCAGGGCGCTTCCGTAGTAAAAGGCAAAAAGCGACGCCGAAATTCGACGCCGCTTTTTTGGGGGAGGCCATGAGAAAGTTCAACAATTATTTCAAAAGCACCATTTGTTTCGAGTGCTGCTGATAGCTTGCGCCGTCAAAGGCGATGATGCGGTAAATGTACACCCCGGAAGGCGCCGGGGCGCCGTCGTCATCGTGACCGTTCCACAGAATTTGATGCATCCCGCGATCCATGAACTGTTCGGCAAAAGTTTTCACCAGCCGCCCGTTCATGTCATGGATGTCCAGGCGGACCTTGGCCGCTTTGTCCAGATCGAAACGAATCGTCGTCGACGGGTTGAATGGATTGGGGATGTTCTGGTACAGCTCAAAGCTCTCTACAAACGCATCTTTTGCTTTGGCGACGTTTGTCTGCGGCGCCAGTTTCACCAGTTCGATGCCGTCGCCCGTACCCAGGTTGCGCGTGTACTGCATGTCCACGGGATTGTTCCAGTGTTCATGCACGCCCAGGCTGGGGATCGGCGTGCCGTCTTGTTCGGGGTCGTATATAATGTCTTCGGGCCACTCGCTGCTGTCCGCGGCCTGGTGCAAATAGTCGTCCACCGCCGGCATGGTGGGATAAGGCCAACGACTGTCCTCGTTAAATTCCGTGCGCAAAAAGTCAAAGCCGACGGATTCGATGGCCACCGGGTCGAGGGACAGAAAAAGCGACGAGCACCAGTCATTGTTGAACGGCGCCATTTTGAATTTACGCGGCGGATCCGTGGCCTCGGAGCCGGCGTACAACGCGTCCATCAGGTAGAACAATCCCTTTTTATAATGCATCTCGTGGCCCATCAGGTCAACCTGCACGCGGTAGATGTTGCGGTCAAAACGAGTATAGTTGCCGTCCTGCGTCGGATCCACCAGGCCGCCGTGCAGATGGACGGCGTTGCCGCGCGTATGCGAGCC
>JAJRST010000458.1 GCA_024278645.1 bacterium
AAGCTGCCGCTGTTTCACCTGGAAATCATTCGCATCGCCGGGGACGACCATGCGATTATTCTGATCATGCACCACATTATTTCGGACGACTGGTCCTCGCGCGTTCTGATGGCCGAAATGGCTGCCATTTACGCCGCTTTCAGCGAAGGATTGCCGAATCCGCTGCCCGAACTTGCCATCCAGTACGCCGATTATGCCTGGTGGCAGCGCAACTGGCTGCAGGGCCAAGTGCTGGAAAAACAGCTCAATTTCTGGAAGAAACAATTGAGCGACGCGCCGCCGGTGCTGGAGTTGCCTCTGGATCATCCGAGACCGGCCATGCAGACCTTTAACGGCGATTTCCTGAAATTTGCTTTACCCGAGTCGCTCAGCCGAAAAATAAAAAAACTGTCGCACCGGCATGGCGCCACCTTGTTTATGACGCTGCTGGCCGCTTTTCAAGCGTTGTTGTATCGCTACACCGGCCAGGACGACATCTCCGTGGGCACGCCCATCGCCAACCGCAACCGCGAGGAAGTCGAGGGGCTGATCGGTTTCTTCGTCAACACGCTGGTCATGCGCACCCGACTCGATGGCAATCCTTCTTTTTCGGAACTGATCCGTAGTGTAAAGGAAACGGCGATGGAGGCGTACGCGCACCAGGAGCTGCCGTTCGAGAAAATCGTCGACGCCGTGCAGCCGCGGCGCGATATGAGCCATTCGCCGCTGTTCCAGGTGATGTTCGTTATGCAAAACAGCGGCGGCTTGTCCATCAAAGCCGGCAAACAAATGCCGTTGCAGATCGAACCCATCGAGGCCTACAGCAAAACGTCCAAGTTTGATTTGACCCTGTTTATGCAGGAGGATGGGGATCGACTCGCCGGGGCCCTGGAATACAACACCGACCTGTTTGAACGCGGCACGATCGAACGCATGTTGCGCCATTTTGAAGCCCTGTTGACTGCCCTGGCGGAACAGCCCGAGCAGCCGGTCGCCGTCGCCCCCATGCTCACGGCCGGGGAGCGAAAAACGCTGCTGCAGGATTGGAACGGCAAGTCCCGCGCGCATTACTTTGATAAAACGGTTGTGGAAATATTCGAGGCGCAGGTTAAAGCAACGCCTGCAAGTCCGGCGTTGCAATTCGGCGACACCGTTCTCTCCTACTCTGAATTGAACGGGCGCGCCAATCAACTGGCGCATCTCCTGCGGCGCAAGGGCGTCGGCCCCGATGCGCTCGTCGGCGTCAGCATCGAACGTTCGATTGATATGATCGTCGCCATGCTCGCCGTCCTAAAAGCCGGCGGCGCATACGTGCCCGTCGACCCCGCCTATCCCGCCGAACGGATTCGTTATATCCTGGACGATTCGAGCGTGGCCCTGTTGTTGACCACCTGGAATTTGCTTGACCGCTTTGACGAAAAAATTCATACGCTTTGCCTGGATCGGGATAAAGCCCTTTGCGAGAACATGCCGACGACCAATCCCCAGGCGACGGTCCTGCCCGAGAATCTCGCCTATATGATTTATACCTCCGGTTCGACCGGCAAGCCCAAGGGAACGCTGATTACGCATCGCGGTTTGACCAATTATTTAAACTGGACCTGGAATGCCTACCCGCTGCAACAAGGACGCGGCTCCATCGTACATTCCACCATTGCTTTTGACGCGACCGTAACCGCCGTCTTTACGCCCATTTTAAGCGGTAAAACGATTACCTTGATTCCGGACAGCGCCGATCTGGAAGAGCTGGCCGGAGCCCTGCAGGAATACAACGATTTCAGCGTCGTCAAAATAACGCCGGCGCACCTGGAGGTGCTGACGCATCAAATCCCGCCGCAAAAGGCCAAAGGTCTGACGCACGCCTTTGTCATCGGCGGCGAGAACCTCACCGCCGAGCAAATCCGTTTCTGGCAGGAAAACGCGCCGGAGACGCTGCTGTTCAATGAATACGGCCCCACCGAAACGGTCGTCGGCTGCGTGGTATATGAAGCCTCCGGTTGGCGAGGAAGCGGCTCCGTTCCTATCGGCGTCGCCATTGACAATACCTCGGTGTATGTTCTGAACAAAGCCCTGGAACCCGTTCCTGTCGGCGTGGCGGGAGAGTTGTACATAAGCGGCGAGGGTGTGGCGCGCGGCTACCACAACAGGCCCGATCTCACGGCCGAACGTTTCCTGCCTGATCCGTTCAGCGAACGCGAGGGCGCGCGCATGTACAAAACCGGCGACCTGGTCAAGTATCATGCGGACGGTAAAATGGAATTCCTCGGCCGCATCGACAACCAGGTGAAAATTCGCGGCTATCGCATCGAGTTGGGGGAGGTTGAAACCGCGTTGGCGCAACACGACAAGGTCGTTGAAGCGGTCGTGCTGGCTCGCGAGGACAAACCGGGCGACGTCCGCCTGGTCGCCTATTGCAAGGTAGAACCCGACCGCCGACCGACGCCGGCGGAGCTGCGCGACTTTTTAAAGAAAGACCTGCCCGAGTATATGCTTCCATCCGCTTTTGTCTTGCTCGAGGAGTTTCCACTGACCGCCAACGGCAAGGTGGATCGGCGCGCTCTGCCCAGGCCGGATTATGGCGACAGTTTGAGTGAAGCAGCATTCGTGGCGCCGCGAAACGGCGATGAAGA
Organism: bacterium; assembly: GCA_024278645.1. Classification (GTDB taxonomy): domain Bacteria; phylum Zhuqueibacterota; class Zhuqueibacteria; order Residuimicrobiales; family Krinioviventaceae; genus JAJRST01. The sequence goes on from JAJRST010000458.1 coordinate 2,610, forward strand.
ATTGTTGGCCGGGATTTTTCAGGATGTTCTGTATGTCAAGGATGTCGGCGTTTTCAGCAACTTTTTTGAACTTGGCGGCCACTCGCTGCTTGCCACGCAGTTGATCTCGCGCATACGCGATGTTTTCAAGGTGGAACTGCCGTTGCGTGCGTTGTTCGAAGGCCCCACGGTGGCGGCGCTGGCGAGAAAAATAGAACAAGAACGCCGCCGCGGTCGAGGCCGAACGGCGCCGCCGTTGACGCCGCAGCCGCGCCAGGGCGATTTGCCGCTCTCCTTCGCCCAGCAACGACTGTGGTTTCTGGATCGCTTGTCGCCGGACAACCCCTTTTACAATATTCCCGCCGCCGTGAAGTTGACCGGCGATCTGCACATCGAGGCGCTGCGCAAGGCTGTCAATGAAATCGTCAGACGCCATGAATCGCTGCGAACAGTCTTTAAGGAAAAGGCCGGAAGGCCGGTTCAGGTCGTGGCGCCCGAACTGCACGTCGACTTGCCTATTATTGATCTGCGTGATTTGGACAAGGAAGAGCGAGAGAAGGAAATGCTGCGCCTGGTCACGGAAGATGCCATGACGCCGTTTCAACTGGATGTCGGTCCGCTGTTCCGAACAAGCTTGATCGCCCTCGGTAAAGACGAATATGTCATTACCTTTACCATGCACCACATCATCTCCGACGGCTGGTCGACCGGCGTGCTTTTGAACGAAGTCGGCGCTCTGTATGAAGCATTCCACAACGGCCTGGAGTCGCCGCTGCCCGAGTTGCCTGTGCAGTATGTGGATTACGCCATCTGGCAGCGCAACTGGCTGCGGGGCGAGGTGCTGGCCGAACAAATTGATTTCTGGAAGCAGAAAATTGGCGTCAATCCCCCGGTTCTGGACTTGCCGACGGATTATCCTAGCCCGCCCGTGCAAACTTTTAGCGGCGATGTGGTGACGCTGCATTTCCCAAAGCAACTCGGCGACGCCTTGCAGCAGCTTGGCAAAAAGTATGATGCGACTTTGTTCATGACGCTGGTCGCCGCCTTTCAATCCCTGCTGCATCGCTACAGCCGCCAGGAGGAAGTCATAATCGGCTCGCCCATCGCCAACAGAAATTTTTCGGAAACCGAGGCGCTCATCGGTTTCTTTGTCAACACCCTTGTGTTAAAAGCCGATTTTAGCGACACGCCCACCTTTTTGCAACTGCTGACCCGGGTGCGGGAATTCACGCTCGACGCCTACGCGCACCAGGACGTCCCGTTTGAGCAGCTCGTCGAGGTGCTCGAGCCCGACCGCGA
>JAJRST010000459.1 GCA_024278645.1 bacterium
AACGAGTTGAACTGGGCGCCCATCACCACATAAACCAAAAAGATGGCGATGGCCAGGGCATAGCCGAGGCTTTTAAAGGAATCGGCGATCGCCCTGGATTGCCCGCCGTATGTCAGGTAATAGTCCGGCGGCAGCGTCAGCGTGGCCATTCGTTGCTTGACCAGGTTGCGAACATTTCTTTTTGAAGCGCCGGCCACGTCGGCGGTTATCATGACCACTCTTTGTTGGTCGAATCGACGTATTTCACTGGCGCTTTTATCAAGAGAAACAGAGGCGACCGCGCTCAACGGATAATTGACGCCTTGCACATTGTTCAGCGGCAGCTCGAGCACGTCGTTTATGTCTTGAATGGCCGCTTTGTCCACCTGAACCGTGATGTCATACTCTTTGCCAAAGGCGCTCAACTTTGTCGGCGACAATCCCTGCACTGCCTGACTTATGGTCGAGGTAATCAGGGGCGCCGGGATGCCGAGCTGCGCCGCCTTTTCGTAATTGATGCGAATGGCAAATTCCGCCAGGTTTTCCTGCAATGTGCTTTTCAGGTTTACAACGCCGGGGATGTCGCGTATTTTATTCATCACCGCCGTAGCCAGGTCCTGCAACACCGTCAGGTCTTCGCCGGTGATGCGAACGTTGACCGGCTCTCGTTCCATGCCTTCCGTCGTAGTGGTTTTTTTAATAATGAACCTGGCCCCTGGCGTGTTCGACAACTGCCGCTGCACCTGATCCATGATAGCGTCAAGTTGCTCCGTATATTCTTTCTTGATCATTACGGAAATAGTGGCGTAATTCGGTTTGACGTCCCCGAGCGTCGCAGATTTGCCCACCGCGGCATAAACCTGCTTTACTTCCTTCCGGTTCCGCAAATAGGATTCCACTTCTTTGGTGAACCGATCGGTCGCCTCCAGGCGCGTCCCTTCCTGAAGCGAGACGTCGATTCGGAATTCGTCCTGGTTGATGGTGGGCATCATTTCCACATCCAGCAGGGGGGAGATGATTTTAATTGTTGCAACAAGCAAAAAGAGAGCGAGAAAAACGACCAGCAGCGGCGCGCGCAACGCCAATCGCAGCGAAGGCCTGTAGCTGTTCAACACTTTGTCAAACAGGGCGCTCCATCCGGCGGCGATTTTACTGAATATGGATGTGCCGCGTTCAACTTTCATGAGCTCGTTGCTGAGCATGGGGACAATCGTCAACGCCACAAGAATAGAAATGGACAGCGCAAAAACCACGGTCAGGGCCAGCTCGCCAAGCAGCACGGCGAACAGGCCGACGAGAAACGCCAGCGGCAGGAATACGACAATAGAAGTCAGCGTCGCCGAGGTGATCGCCATGCCGACTTCCGAGGTTGCCTGGACGATGACCTGTTTACGATCCTTGCCGGGGTTGTGCGAGAGATGACGATAAATATTTTCCAGCACCACCACGGATGCATCCACAATCAAGCCGACGCCGAGCGCAAGACCGCCCAGGGAAATGGTGTTGATGCTCAGGCCGAACTGGTCGATGAGAATAAAGGTGGCGATTATGGAAATGGGGATGGACAGAGCGATGATGAGCGTATTTCGGATATTGCCAAGAAAAAGCAGAATGATGATGCCCGCAAACACCGAACCGATCATTGCGTTTCTGAGAACGCTTCGGATTGATGCTTTGATAAACGCGGCCTGGTTGCGAATCACGGTCACCTGAACGTCCGGCGGCAACGTTTGCCGTATGCTTTGCATTTCGTGCAAAACCTCGTCGACCATTGATACCGTATTGCCGCCGCTCTTTTCACGGATGGCCAAACCGATGACTTCCTGGCCGTTTAATCGAGTGATCGACGACCGTTCCTTGTCAAGGAACTGCACCTCGGCGACATCCCCGAGGTAAATCGGCGTGCCGTTGACGGCTGTGATGATGACGTTTTCGATATCCCGGAGATTGACAAATTTGCTTTTGGCGCGTAAAAAGTAATTCTTGCGGTTTAACGATATCTTGCCGCCGGGTAAATCAATGTTCGTCGTCCGAATCGCATTGTTGATTTGTGAAAGGCTGATATTGTAGAGCCGCATCTTTTGCGGTTGCACGGAGATGAGAACATGCTGCTCGAAGCCGCCGCTTATCTGCGCCGTGGCGACATCTTCCAGGCGAAGCATACGATTTTTCACTTTCCTGTCCACCAGGTCGCGCAGCTCGTCAAGGTTGCGCTTGTCGGATGTAAAACCGAGTTCGATGCCCGGCGGTATGAAATCCTGCACCTGCAAGACCGTCGGTTCCAGCGCCATGCGCGGAAAACGGCTCCTGGCTCGGGAGACTTTTTCCTGCACGTCGCGTTTGGCGTCGTCAAAGTCGACGCCCCAGGCAAAACGGGCGATGATGCGGCAGGCGCCGTCAAAGCAGATGGTCTCGATTTCATCCAGGCCGTCGATTGTCGCCAGCTCTTCTTCCAGAGGTTTGGCAATCGTGTCCTCGATCTCCTCCGGCCCCGCGCCGGGATAGGGAGCGACGATGAAGAGCGACGGGGCCACAAACTCGGGCCAAAACGAAACCGGCAAATTTGGTATGGAGACAAACCCCAGTGCGATGACGGCGAGAATGATGAGAATCGCGCCCACCGGGCGGTTTATGCTGATCTCGGTAATTTTCATAATTCTTCCATAAAGGTTGCAAAATGATAATGACGATTTTCAAACAGCGTTATTCATTAATAAATGCATTTCTATAGGCAAAACGATTACGGGCAAAACCATTAGGGCCAAAATCAGTCATATCAATATGATATGAAAAAATGACCTGTTTTATTGAACTGAAGGATATTTAATTGTATTGCCCAAAATGGTTTTGCCTTAAAGTTGAATAGTCGCTTTAAACTACTGTCAAGTTTATGTAATATAAGAGTTTGAAGCTTTTGAACCTTTGCGGCGGATGAATTTTTCAGTCTAGTCAATGATTTCCAGCTCGGAGCCGTCTTGCAACAGGTTCTGGCCATAAACGACAATGTGATCGCCAGCCTTGACGTCGCCGCTTATTTCAATGTCTTTGCCGACAATTTTGCCGGCCTGCACAATGACAATGCGCGCCCGGCCGTCGATGATCTTGACAATGTTGTATTGCATGCCCGTACGTGTCACCGCGTCCAGCGGCGCCAACAGCGCCCGGCGGCGCGCGACGCTGAATTCACAGGTCACCGACATACCGGGAAG
>JAJRST010000460.1 GCA_024278645.1 bacterium
GGTGATTATTCACAATCCAAATCCTGCGCAATTGGAGCCGATATGGAACCTGCGTCCCGCCTCTTATGCCGGCCCCTCGGATTCTGATTTCTTCAGGGAGGGGGAGCAAAACAGGGTGCTGGTCACTTACAAGACCAGCCATGTCGTCGTCAAATTCAGCTTTGGCCAAAGCGTTCTGTGGTCTTATGGACAACTAGGGACGCCCGGCATCGGCGCCAACCAACTCGACAGCCCGTCTGATGCCGTTAAAGTGCACAAGGCCAGTGTAAGCGACACAACAAGCGAATATCTCATCGCCGATACAGGCAACAACAGAGTGATTATAGTCGACGAACAAAGTAAAAATATAACGTGGTCTTTTTCCGGCGTCGACACCCTTTCGGCGCCAGTGGACGTAGATTATATTACCACTGCCGATTCCAACGACAAAATACTTGTCACCGACCAGACTCTGCACCGCGTGTTGATTATCAACAGAGCGACGCGGCAAATTGAATGGAGCTGGGGCACCGGCTCGCCGGGGTCTACAATTTATGAGCTTAACAACCCTTCGGATGCCGACTATGTTCCGGCCACGGATCATGTTCTTATCGCCGATAAAGGCAACAACCGCATCCTGGAGATCAACCTTGCCGACAGCACCGTCTGGGTCTGGCCCAACCCGGTTCCCGAAGTGGAAGATGTCGATGCTTACGAATCGGCGGGCTTTTTAGTGGTTCAAAAGGAAACCGTAAAAAGCACGGGCGCCCTCACCTGGCTGCCAACGGTGCTGCGATTTACCGAGGCGCCGCATGAAATTTTCTCCGATATTTACCAGGTCGATAAAAGCGTGAATTTTACCAACATCTTTTGGCGGGCGGATACGCTCGCCGCCGGCACGACCATCGGCTTTCAATTCAGGTCCGGCATTGACTTTGGAGATATTGCCAAGAATCCCTGGCTGGGCCCTGATGCCGACACCACTTCGATGTATACGACGCCAGGCCAGGAACTCATCGCCAAACACAAGGTGCATCAGCTTTATCAATTCAAGGCCATCCTGCAAACAACCAACCCGCGCGCGACGCCGTCTGTTTCGCAATACGGCGTTCGTTACTCGAGCTACGATACAACGGCGACGCCTCTTATTTTCCCCCGGCCGATCGGTCCTGATTCAGCAGAACAAGTTACCGTCGCCTGGGATAGTTTGATTATTCGCTGGAATATCCCGCCGGAGGAGCGCAATTATAAGAACGATCTCGATTTTCGCTTGTCCATCAACAACGCCGAAACCGGGCAACCGGTTTACACCTATAAACCCAATCCCTATTCGGATATCGACAAGATTCGACTTGCCGAAATTCCCGGTCTGCGCGGCGTCAAGCGTATTTACCTGACGACAAATCTAATTACTCACAATACGGCGCTTACGCCTCGCCTGGACAAATGGAAAGTCATCTGGAAACAGACGGAAACCGAACCTTCAATCGTAGAATTTGTCGATGAAAATTACGAGAGCAAGCCGTTCTATACCGCGGCCAACTATATCCCCGGACCGAGCGATACGGTCTTTGTCGATCATGTTTATCTCAAAATCTCCAACAATATCAGCGAATTGGAAGATGTCGTCCCGCTTGATGTTTCTTCGTCCGTCACGCAGGATGTGGAGACCTCCAACTTGTCGCTTAAAATAGCCGACGTCGACTTTTACGGCTCGGATGTCGGATTGCCGATTGTCGTCGTTGACAATATTTCCGACGCCGTCGTCGGCAATGATACGCTGGAGGTTGTCGACCGCGACAGCCTGCGCGTCGAATATCAATCGCCGCAACGGCCGACTGAAATTTCCGCAGACTCGATCCTCATCGTCCGCGGCACCGTCGGACGCTTTACCGTGGAAAACGTCAACAGACAACCCATTACAAACGCAACCCTTGGGGAGCGACTCTATTTGCGCGTCGCTTCGGAAACCGATCGCAGCCTGGATCCTGTTCTCATGGATTCCCTGGATGTTAAATTGTTAAATATCAATACCCGGGATGAGGAAACGGTGACGCTCTATGAAGTGCAGTCAACCGGCGGAGGCTACGACACCGGCGAGTTTATCTCACCCGACGACGCCGGCATCCTTTTGCGCGACGACCCCAGCTATCTGCCCGAAGACGGCGTGCTTTACACTCGCCTCGGCGACGTCGTTCACGCCATTTACCAGGATAACTTTAAGAGAAACCCGACGCTCGTTTATGTGTCAATTCCCGATTCCTTTACAATTCAGGTCGCTCAGCCACTTTTGTGCGAGGTCGCGCCCAACCCTTATTACGCATCGCGCGACGGCAATTTTCGTATGCGCGTCGCCTCGTCTATCGGCACGCTGACGGTGACGAAAATCGAGGTCTACAACATTGCCGGCGAAAAGGTCTTGCAGATCAACGGCGACGAAGTGAATTTTCCCGATTGGGGCGGCAACTCCGTCGGCATCAATCGTTACGGCATTCTTGAAAACTGGTGGAACCTGCTTTCCGACTCCGGCCACCAGATCAGCAGCGGCACCTATTGGGTAAAGCTGCAAGCCGATGTGTTGCAGGAAAACTCGAATGTGGTCGAAAAGATGTCGACGATTACGAAATTTGTCGTCATCAGGTAAGCGCCGCTTTTGAATTGAAAGTATTTTTCATTGCATGGAGATATAATGAAAGCATCAATAAAAAAAAGCTTCGCAAAACGCTTCTCCAATGCCTTTACGGGAGTGGCTTTGTTGCTGTGCATCTTTATCGTCGCGCCCCAGGGGGCGGCACAGAACTCCGGCGTTGGCTACCATGGCGCACCGTTCCTGAAAATCAGTCCGGCGGCTCGCCAAGTCGCGCTTGGCGGCGCTTTTACGGCGATGACCAACGACATCAACGTCATGCGTTACAACGTCGGCGGACTTGGGGGCTTGCAGCACACAAGTTTCGGCATCAATTTCAATACATGGATTGACGATACGCAACAAGGCAGTCTCGCCTTCGGCGTGCCCTTTAGTTTTGGCGCCGTAGGCGTCGATATCTCCTATTTTAATGAAGGCAAAATCGTAAAGCTGGATCAAAACTTTATGCCGACGGGCGGCGAGGCCATCAGCGGCGATGTTATGATGTCGCTTGGCTATGGCAAGTTTTTGCACAACTTTTTAAATATAGAGAACATGACCCTCGGTTTGGGCGGCGCCATAAAGTATCTGAACCAAAGCCTGGTCGGTGAAGTCAGCAGCGTCACCGCTTTGGATGTCGGTATGCAATTGCACTTTCCGGAATATATCTCACTGGGCGCCAGCGTGCAAAACCATGGCTTTTCCAGCGTTAAATTTGACAACTGGGAATCGCCCCTGCCGACGACCTATCGTTTTGGCGCCGCTCTTGACTTTCCAATAAAAACGTGGAATTTGGTCGTCACGTCCGACGCCTCCTGGGTGACCAAGGAAAAAATTAAATACCAGCTTGGCGGCGAATTGGTCGTCAACAAGGTCTTTGCTTTACGCGGCGGCTACAAGTTTAACGACGCCTCCATGTCCAACTGGGCCCTCGGCTTTGGTCTTTTCATTCCCACGGCATGGCTGGCCATCTCCAAGATGCGCCTGGATTACGCCTATGCGCCGCTGGCGGCTTTTGACCAGGCTGCGCATCGTTTCTCAATGCATTTCGCCTTTGGTTCGGTGATTGGCGCCGAAATGATGAGCACGGAAAATCTGGAAGAGATTAACCAAATGCAGGAGCAGCTCCGTAAAGAGCTGGAAGAGGCGGAAAAGAACCGCTTGCTGGCGGCAGAGATGGCCGCACGTCTGGATAGCCTGGAACAAGAGATGCGCAAGCGCCTGGCACGAATCGAAGCCATCGCCGCACAGAGCGAGGGCAAAATAGAAATCCAGCCGCAGGAGGATCGCAAGAAAATTCTGGTCACCATGCGCATCAATTTCGACTTTGACAAGGCCAACATTCGCCCGGATGAATATAATACGATGAAACAGGTTGGGGAAATACTCAACACCTACCCGGAGGCCAAGGTTCACCTGTCCGGTCATACCGATTGGATCGGCTCCAAGCACTATAACATCCATTTGTCGCATCGCCGCGTCGACAGCGTCATGACTTTCCTGAGCAGACGAGAGGGGGTCTCTTATGATCGATTCTTTATGCCTGTCGGATATGGCGAATCTCGGCCCGTCGCCACAAACGAAACGGAAGAGGGACGATTCCGCAACAGACGCGTCGAATTCCTGCTGTTTACTTTTGATTCCAAGCCGGAAATACCGGAAGGCACGGCCATCAAAGAAGTAAAAGTGATTGACGACAAGACCATCCAAATTGTCTGCAACGGCAAGATTCCCGTGCCGACAAAGACCATGAGCTTGAAAAACCCGGAACGTTTTGTCATGGATTTTGATGAAATCGACCTCATCGCCAAGGAAAAAATCTTCCTGTTGAATGTCGGGCCTTTTATCCGCGCCCGTCTGGCATTTCATGAACTGAGTGATGATGATTATTTTACGCGCGTTGTGCTGGATGTGAAACACCCGATTCAACCGGAAATTACTTCCGAAGAAAATTTTATTTACATTCGTTTAAAATAGATCGACGCGAACTACTTTCTCGCAAAGCTTAAAAACAGGAAAAGGCGTCTGATTTCTTATCAGCGCCTTTTTTATGTTCATTATGGAATTTGTTCACTTGCACGTACATTCAAACTACTCCTTTTGTCGCGGCGCCAACTCTATCGAGCAACTCTGCAAGGCGGCAAAGGCGCGGGGGTTTGCTTTTCTCGCCATCACCGATACAAACGGGATATATGGCCTCGTGTGGTTCTTACAGACGGCTCGCTCTCATGGCCTAGGGCCGCTTATCGGCGCCTTTTTAAAGACGGATGAACATCATGCCGTCATTCTGGCAAAAAATATAAACGGCTATCGTTTCCTTTGTCGAACCATTACTAAAGTTCATTGTGAAGCAAATTTTGACCTGGCGCAATGGATTGCTCTCCAAAAGCATGACGTCGTCGTTATTTCGGATGACGCCGGCTTGCTAAGAATTCTGGAGGCAAACAAAGCAACGGACGATGTCTATGTGGAATTGATTCCTCATAAAAACCGCGAAGCTTTGCTTGCGTTCGCCAGGCAGGCCGGCTTGCCGGTCGTCGCCACCAACGCCGTCTATATGGTTGATAAAAAAGATTACGCCACGCATAAGCTGCTGCGCGCCATTGACTTGAACACAACGCTTAATCGCTTGCCACAAGACGAGGTCGAGTCGGAGCAGGCTACGTTATTGAACGCCCGGGATATGCAGGATTTTTTTCCCGATTGTCCTGAAGCGCTGCAAAACAGCGTTAAAATTGCGGAGCAATGTTTCTTTGAGCTGGATTTCAGAAGGCACATTTTCCCGGCTTATACAGGTCCCGATGGGGAGGATGCAAACAGCATTTTACGACGAAAAGTAACCCGAGGCCTGAAATGGCGATATGGCGAGATAAGCAGCGCCATAGAAAAGCGCCTGAATTACGAAATGAACATCATCATCGATAAAGGCTTTGCACCTTACTTTTTGATTGTCTCCGATATCGTTTCAAAAGCGCCCAGAACATGCGGTCGCGGCTCCGCAGCGGCCAGCCTGGTAAGCTACGCCCTGGGCATTACGCATGTGGACCCCATCAAATATGACCTGTTTTTCGAACGATTTTTGAATCCCGGCAGGGTGGACCCGCCGGATATCGACGTCGATTTTCCCTGGGACGAGCGCGACGACATTCTTGATCATATTTTCAAGACTTATGGTCACGGCCGCGTGGCAATGATAGCCAATCACAATTCATTCAAGGCGCGTTCTGCCGTGCGCGAGATCGCCAAAGTGTATGGCCTGCCGGAAAGTGAAATTGCCGCCGTCACCAAAAAAATGGGCGGCTATTGGCAGCCGGAGAGCATCTGGAAATTGACGCAAACGCATCCCATATACCGCGACACGGAATTTCCGCATCCCTGGCCGGAAATCATCGCCCTTGCGGAAAATATTCGCGAATACCCGAGACATCTTTCCATCCATTGCGGCGGCGTGGTCATCGCCCCGGACGGCATCGACAGCTACGTCCCCTATCAACCGGCGAAAAAGGCGCTAAAGTTAACCGGCATTTTAGACAAAAACGCCTCCGGGTTGCCTAAAAACACAAAACCGGAAGAGCTGCGCGTCATCCAGTGGGAAAAAGAGCAGGCCGAAGAGATGAAGCTGGTAAAAATGGATATTTTGGGAAACCGCTCCCTCGCCGTTATTCGCGATGCTCTCGACGCCGTCAATAAAAATTACCGGCTTTATATCGATTATGCACAATGGAACCCTCTCGAGGATGAAGAAACGCAGGCGTTGCTGCGCGCCGGCAATACAATCGGGGTTTTCTATGTCGAATCGCCGGCCATGCGTTTATTGCAACAAAAAACGAACAAAGGCGACTTTGAGCATCTGGTCATTCACAGCTCCATTATACGCCCGGCGGCGAACACTTTTATTAACGAGTACATTCGACGTTTAAGGGGCGGCGAGTATGAGCCGCTTCATCCTTTACTTGAGGATTTATTAAAAGAGACCTACGGCATTATGGTTTACCAGGAGGATGTATCAAAGGTGGTTATGGCGCTGGCCGATTTTTCAGCGGTCGAGGCCGATGATCTTCGAAAAATACTGTCCAAAAAACACAAGCAGAAAAGGATCGCCGATTTCCGGGAAAAGTTCTTTGCCGGCGCGCTGAAAAAAGGGGTGAAACGGGATGCCGCGGAAAAAATATGGGATATGATCCTCTCTTTTTCCGGCTATAGCTTTTGCAAGCCGCATTCGGCCAGTTACGCGCTTGTCTCCTTTAAATCCGCCTATCTCAAGGCGCACTATCCCGCCGAATTCATTGCCGCGGTGATTTCCAACCAGGGCGGCTACTATTCCACTTTTGCCTATATCTCCGAAGCGCGGCGCATGGGATTGCAGGTGCTTATGCCGGACATTAATCATAGTGAAAAGGAATATGTCGGCAAGAATGGCCAAATTCGGGTCGGGCTGATGCAGTTGAAAGGGCTTGAAAAAAAAACAATCGACGCCATTCTATCGCAACGGCGAAAGGGGGGACGCTACCGTTCCTTGACCGACCTTTTGCAACGGGTCAAGCCGGAGCTTTCCGACCTCAGTATACTGGTCAAATCCGGCTGCCTGGACGCCCTTGAACCGCAAAGGACGCGGCCGCAGCTCCTGTGGCAGGCGCGGCTCTTTTTTGCCAATAGACCTAAAGCCCCGGTCGGCGCCACTATGTCTCTGTTTGAGGAGGCCGGGGCGAATGAAGCGCCGGAAATTGAAAATTATGATGATGAGACGATCTTGCAGCACGAGATTCAAACTCTTGGCTTTCTGCTGTCGCGACACCCTTTGTCGCTTTATGAACAAAAGCTGAAAAAGCAATCTTTTGTCAAGGCAAAAGACCTGCACCTGCACGCAGGCAAAAAGGTGCGCACCATTGGGTGGTTCATCACCGGGAAAGTAACCAGCACAAGAAAAAAGGAACTGATGGAGTTTCTCAGCTTTGAAGATACTACGGCAATCTATGAAGCGACATTTTTCCCAAGGACATTCGATAAATTTGTTCATATCATCTCACGCGACCGTCCCTATATTCTGCAAGGTCGCGTCGACCAGCAATTTGGCGCCGTCACCCTGTCCGTGGAAAATGTAGAATATTTGTAATAATGACAGAAAGGGAAATGGACATGACAAAGGCTTTTCAAGTTCTTGCATCAAAATATTTTTATTTGTTCATCTTTTTATGCATTTCAGCGGCCTCGCTGCACGCACAAAAATACCTGGCCGCGGGTCCGGGATTCGGATATTACAATTCCCCGGATACGGATTCCAAAATGAACGACGTCATCAAGGTTCGCGGCAAATTTCGCCACAACATCTTTGGATTCGAAGCGTCAATTGGCTACAAGAATGAAATGTATGACAATGAGACCGTTTGGGTTCGAAGCTGGCCGGTTCAGGCGTCCGCTTTTCTCTATCCCCTGTCGTTTCTTTACCTGGGCGGCGGTGCAGGACTCTATGACATTTATATCGACTATAACCAAAGCATCCCGGAACTGGCTCTGTATGAAAACGAGTCCAAGAAGAACATAGGCACGCATTTTATCCTGGGCGTGGAACGTCGCTTGAGTCGGACGAGCCTCCTCTCGCTGGAAATCAGCAAGTCATGGATTGACTATAAATTTAGAAAGCTTCCCGGCGGTTTGGAATTGGACGCCAACAGCCTGGCCGTGGAGGCGACGCTGCTGTTTCAATTGGGCGTTGGCGAGGAAGAGTAGCGTTTCACGGCAGTTGCAGCATGCCGTTTTGTATATCCAGGCATGCATGTTCAACATCCTCGGGACGCCCGATATCGCGCCAATACCTGTTTTTGATATCGTAGCCGATTATTCTTTTGCCCCGGCGGGCGGCGTCAATGTAGACGTCAATACTGTAAAAAATATCCGCGTCGATTTCTCGAAAAAGGGACGGTCTGACGACCTGAATGCCGCAAAAGCCGTAATTCATCCACTTCCCTGGACTGTCGCTTTTTCCGCGCCCCTTGAAATTCATTTCCTCGTCAACACAGAGCGGACGGTCCGTCCGCCGCTTGTTAATCGCCAAAGTCGCCTCGGCGTTCTTTTCGACATGATATGAAAACAGGTGCGAATAGTCCATGTCGCATAAAATATCGACATTCTGCACTAAAACGGGATCGTCATCCGCATCCGTGAAAAAATCGAGCATCTTTTTTATGCCGCCGCCGGTATTCAGGATATGCTCCTCCAGGGAGCAATGGATTCTGATGCCGGATTTTTTGCTATAGTTTTCAAGAAACTGTTGTATTTGTGCCGCATGGTAATGCGCATTCACGGCAATTTCATCAAAGCCTGCCTGTTCAAGTTGCTGTAAAACTATATATAACAGTGGCATACCGTCTACTGTGATCAATGCCTTGGGCGTTTTTTTCGATAATTTTTTCATACGCGTGCCGTAACCGGCGGCCAGAATCATTGCTTTCATTCAACGCTCATTTTAAAATTCACGCAACCTGCTATTGCACAAAATATCCTCGGAAAAGATTCGTTGCAGTTCATCCATTTTTAGAAAAATGCCGCTATGCTGCAAAAGGAACTCGATATTCATCAAACCATTGGGTATACTGGAAAGAAACTGCCGTTTTCCTTTTACCATTGAAAGAAACGCAAAAGCAGCCAGCGCTTGCAGAACACGAAGCAAAGCAAAATCATTAAAGCATCTTTTAAAGTCCCTCGTCGGGATTTTCAACGGCGTCAGCGTTGACAAATAAAAATCGATCATTTCCTCGCGAAAATTATTGTCAATGTTCACATAAGCGTCGAACAGGAGGGAGGCAAGGTCGTATTGCAGCGCTCCCTTGCGCCCGGATTGGTAGTCAATAAAATGCGGCGCCTCATTCATAATCATGATGTTTTTCGACTGGAAATCCCTGTACATAAAAAAAGGCGTCGGAATACGGGCCAGATGCGAGGCGAGCATGGAGAAATCGGCGGCAAGCTTATCCTTGTTGTAAGGAGCGGTTTTGAAAACATGCAGAAAGCTGTTTTCAAAGTACAAAAGGTCGCGCATCATGGCATCATAATCAAAGTGGAGGGACTGGTAGCAATAGGAATAGTCGATCGTTGGACCGGCGGAAATTTGAAATTCAGGCAGCCACTCGATCACCTTTTTATAGATATTCGTCAAGCGTCGATCTGCAAGGAAGCCTGAACAACAAGAGGCGACATAATCGCAAAGCGTTACGTCGCCCAGGTCTTCTTCGATATAGATGCCCTCGTCTTGTTCATAATCGAATATTTTTGGGACCGGTATGGAGGATTTGTAAAAATGATTTGTAAAGGCGACAAAGGCGTCATTTTCAGCCCTGTTCGCTCCGTAAATGCCGATATAGGATGAATCGAAATAAGAGAGCCGGAAAATATGCCGATCCGAACCGTCTCCCTGCAATTTTATCACCTCATTGGGCGGATCGCCCATTGTTTTTTGGCACAGCTTTGCCAGCTTTTCCATAACTTTTTGCATATCGAAAATATAACCATTTTTATGGTGAGATTCAATCAACACCGGCTCTAAAGAATCACAGTTGCAGAAAATATCTTGACTTTGAGTAAAAATATTGTAAATTATGGTCTCAATTTCAAGGGGCTATAGCTCAGTTGGGAGAGCGCTTGAATGGCATTCAAGAGGTCAGGGGTTCGAGCCCCCTTAGCTCCACTAAAAGGCGTCATTGCGATGCCTTTTTTTATGCAAAACCCCGCTTTATCGCATACCTTTAGAACATTCTGCAACGGATGTTCGCCCTGGTGGCTAATTGATTTTCAAAACTTGCTTTTAAATCTTTAGATTATTAAATTACAACTATTTATGAGAGCCTGGCATACCAAAAGAGGATGGAAGCAATGATTCCCGATTACGAGTTTTCAAAAATTGAAAAAAAATGGCGGCAAGCATGGGAAGAAACAAAACTGTACAAAGTTGATCTGCAAAAAACGGACAACAAGTTGTACTGTCTGGTCATGTTTCTATATCCGTCGGGCGACCGCTTGCATATCGGACACTGGTACAATTACGGACCGACAGATTCGTGGGCGAGATTCAAGCGAATGCAAGGCTATAATGTTTTTGAACCGATGGGCTACGACGCCTTTGGCCTGCCCGCGGAAAACTACGCGATCAAGCATGGCGTTCATCCGGCGGTCAGCACCAATCAAAACATTGAAAATATTCGGGAACAATTAAAAGTCATGGGGGCCATGTATGACTGGAGCTGTGAAATCGACACCAGCAAGCCCGAATATTACAAGTGGACGCAATGGCTTTTCCTGCTTTTATATAAAAACGGTCTTGCCTATCGAAAAAAAGCGCCGGTCAATTGGTGTCCGTCCTGTCAGACGGTGCTCGCCAATGAACAGGTCGTCGATGGTCACTGCGAACGCTGCGAGACCGAAGTCTCGCAAAAGGATTTGAAGCAATGGTTCTTTAAAATTACCGATTACGCCGAAAAGCTTTTGCAGGGACA